>NZ_JBTZSY010000019.1:0-45142 GCF_054815885.1 Anoxybacillus sp. TBDG-1 | reverse complement strand
TATTAGGCACGCCGCCAGCGTTCGTCCTGAGCCAGGATCAAACTCTCCATAGAAAGTTTATATCTCTAGCTTTTACGCTGCTGTTTTGTTCAGTTTTCAAGGAACATCAAGCACAAGATATATCATACAAGAGCACTTTGTTATTGTCAACACTTTTTTATTATAAAATGAAATGACATGGACAATCGCCATTGTCATTTCATTTTATAATCTCTTCAATACACAAATCTTTTTCGTTCTTTAATGAAATGATTTGGTTTGTATCAATTACTTTAATCATTGGACAAGACGGTGAATCTTGTTCGAAAAAGATAATTTCCCCAACTTGTTCATTTGATAATTTTACTTTTGCTCCTAAAGAAAGGTTCATCAAAAGAGAGGCCAGCGCTTGAACAACGGAAAGATCGAATTTTCCAAAACAATCCTTATGAATTTGTTCAAACACTTTAAAAGGTGATTGCTTATTGCGATAAGGACGCTCAGAAATCATCGCATGATAAACGTCTGCGACAGCAACAATTTTACTATAAGGGTGTATTTTTTCTTCTTGAACACTAAGTAAGTATCCGCTACCATCATTTCGCTCATGATGTTGCAAAACAGCGAGCTTTACTCCTTCTTGTACCGCAGTAATTTTTTGAACCATTTTATACCCGTAGACGGTATGTTGACGCATATCTTTATATTCCATTGGAGTAAGAGCCGTACTTTTATTAAGTATTTTCGGGTCAACTTTTGACATACCGCAATCGCTTAATAGCCCAGCGATGGCGACTTGCGTGTAATCTCCTTTTGCATATTGTAATTTTTTCGCTAATACACCTGAAAGAAGGCCGACTGTTACTGCATGATGAAATAAGTACTCCGATTTTGTCGAGTAGTGATGAAAGAAGAGCAGCTCCTTTTCTGATTCCAATACTTTTTCAAACAAAGGCATAAACATTTTACGCACTTTGCCAATATCGACAGGTAACCCAGCCTGCCACCCTTGAAACATTTGTTTATATTGTTGAACAACTTCTAAATATAAGGTCAATATATCTTTGTTTTCCGCTATTTTTGGCTTCAGTACGTCTTCTTGAATGACTTCACTCGGTCGAAACGTGCTACCGTCAACAAGAACTGACTGTACACGTACTTGATCAACAAGAAACTTTTGCAATACAGTTAATAGTTTCGTATTTAACACCGTATTTTTTGGAACAATAACACGATGCGATTTTCCAATAATATCTTCGGCTAAAATGCACCCTTCTTGCAATTGAGCTGTTTTTACTAACAACATGTCTTTCTCCCCCCTTTTGTAAAGCATAGAGGGGAAAACTCCCCCTCTATGCTTCTTGCAGTTGTTCTTTTTCTTCTTTTGGCACCTTAGCTACGGTTGCGACATACTCCTGCTCGTTTTCTTCATCTAGTCGGATAAGCTTAACACCTTGTGTGTTTCGTCCCATGACGGAAATATCGCTCACGGCCATACGAATCATTACACCGCTTGCGGTCATTAACATTAAGTCTTCTTCACCTGTAACTGTTTTGACAGCAACAACATCGCCGTTCTTTTCAGTAATATTACATGTCTTAATTCCTTTTCCACCACGGCTTTGAATCCGATACTCTGAAGCTGGTGTTCGTTTTCCATAGCCATTTCGCGTTACAATTAAAATTTCCTCATCACCATTCAAACTTTCCATACCAACCACTTCGTCGCCTGGACATAACGTAATTGCTTTTACACCCGCAGCCGTCCGTCCCATTGAGCGAACATCTGTCTCAGGAAAACGAATTAACATTCCTTTTTTCGTCCCTACAATCATATGTTTATGACCATCTGTCAGTTTTACAGATATTAATTCATCACTTTCATGTAAATGAATAGCAATTAAACCATGGTTACGGATGTTAGCAAACGACGATAATGGGGATCTTTTAGCAATTCCTTTCTTTGTTGTAAAAAATAAAAATGCATCTTCATGGAATTGTTCGATTGCAATAACAGTGTTAATTACTTCATCTTTTTCAACGTTTAATAAGTTAACTATTGGAATACCTTTTGCTGTGCGACTGAACTCTGGAATTTCGTATCCTTTTGCTTTGTAGACTTTTCCTTTGTTTGTAAAAAACAAAACAATATCATGTGTCGATGTAACGACTAAATGCTCGACAAAATCGTCCTCATTTGTATTCATCCCTTGAATACCACGCCCCCCACGTCGTTGGCTTCGGTACGTTGAAACAGGGAGACGTTTTATATATCCTCTATGTGTTAATGTAACAACGATATTTTCACGAGTAATTAAATCTTCATCATCGATCGTCTCTAAACCGCCATTTACAATTTCTGTACGACGATAGTCATTGAACTTCTCTTTAATTTCAATCAATTCGTCACGAATGATTTGTAAAACTTTTTGTTCATCAGCTAAAATGGCTTTTAAATGCGCGATGAGCTTTACTAGCTCCTCATACTCTTGTTCAATTTTTTCACGCTCTAGTCCCGTTAAACGTTGTAGACGCATATCTAAAATAGCTTGCGCTTGCTTTTCACTCAACTGAAACTTTGTCATTAATCCTTCTTTCGCTATGTCTACGGTCGCAGACTGACGAATAAGCTCAATTACCTCGTCTAAGTGATCAAGGGCAATGCGCAAACCTTCTAAAATATGGGCACGTGCTTCTGCTTTGTTTAGTTCAAACTGAGTGCGACGGCGAATAACAATTTTTTGATGTTCTAAATAATGTTGTAAACATTGTTTTAAATTTAATACTTTCGGTTGTCCATTAACAAGCGCGAGCATATTGATCCCAAAACTCGTTTGTAAAGCCGTTTGTTTGTATAAATTGTTTAACAAAACATGAGCGCTTACATCTCTCCTCACTTCAATAACGATACGCATTCCGCTCCGATCAGATTCATCACGTAAGTCTGTAATGCCATCGATTTTCTTTTCACGTACAAGTTCAGCAATTTTTTCAATTAACTTCGCTTTATTGACTTGGTAAGGTAATTCACGGACGATAATCATTTCTTTTCCGTTCTCTTTTTGCTCAATTTCTGCTTTCGCACGTAATGTGATCGAACCGCGTCCTGTTTCATATGCTTTTCTTATGCCGCCTCTTCCAATAATTTGCGCACCTGTCGGAAAATCAGGACCTGGCAAATATTCCATCAATTCAGCAACCGTCATGTCGGGATCTTTCATCAGTTCCAATAAAGCGTCAATGACTTCCCCAAGTTGATGCGGTGGAATATTCGTTGCCATACCAACCGCGATCCCTGACGATCCGTTCACAAGTAAATTAGGAAAACGAGCGGGCAAAACGATAGGTTCACGTTCTGAACCGTCATAGTTATCTTGATAATCAATTGTATCTTTGTTAATATCGCGCAACAGCTCCATCGAAATTTTCGACATTCTCGCTTCTGTATAACGCATAGCCGCTGCGGCATCTCCGTCAATTGATCCAAAGTTTCCGTGTCCATCCACGAGCATATAGCGATAGTTAAAATCCTGCGCCATCCGTACCATCGTATCGTATACCGCTGCATCACCATGCGGATGGTACTTACCGATTACCTCACCGACAATACGTGCCGACTTTTTATAAGGCTTGTCTGCTGTCATCCCTAAATCGTGCATCGCATATAAAATACGGCGATGTACCGGCTTTAGTCCGTCACGCACATCAGGAAGTGCACGCGATACAATAACACTCATGGCATAATCGAGAAAAGACTCGCGCATTTCTTGACTAATACTTACTTCTTTTACCCGTTCAGACATACAGCAACGAACCTCCCTTACTTAACAAAATAATAAAACAAGGGGAGGGTGAACAAACACTCTCCGACATACTTAAATATCAAGATTTTTTACATACTTCGCGTTTTCTTCGATAAACTGTCTACGTGGTTCTACTTTATCTCCCATTAAAATCTCAAATGTTTCGTCTGCTTCCATCGCATCTTGCAAACTCACTTTTAGCAACGTTCTCGTCTCTGGATTCATCGTCGTTTCCCAAAGTTGCTCTGGATTCATCTCTCCAAGACCTTTATAACGTTGAATAATCGGTTTTGGTTGTTCAGGTAACCGTGCTAACATTTCTTCAAGTTGTCGATCACTATATGCATACTCAATTCGTTTCCCTTGCTGAATTTTATATAAAGGTGGCTGAGCGATGTAAACATAACCTTGTTCAATGACCTCGCGCATATAGCGGTAGAAAAATGTCAACAACAATGTACGAATATGTGCGCCATCGACATCCGCGTCTGTCATAATAATGATTTTATGGTAGCGAGCTTTTGTAATATCAAAATCTTCCCCAATTCCCGTACCAAGAGCCGTAATAATTGCACGAACTTCATTGTTTGATAAAATTTTATCTAATCTTGATTTTTCAACGTTAATAATTTTTCCACGCAACGGTAAAATCGCTTGGAAATGGCGGTCACGCCCTTGTTTTGCAGAACCACCAGCTGAATCTCCCTCCACGACATATAGTTCACATATTGCTGGATCTTTCGAGGAACAATCCGCTAATTTCCCAGGCAAACTTGATATTTCAAGAGCATTTTTTCTTCTCGTTAATTCCCTTGCTCGCTTCGCTGCGAGGCGCGCGCGAGAAGCTAAAACCCCTTTTTCAACAATTTTTTTAGCAACTGCTGGGTTTTCGAGCAAAAACTTCTCAAATTGTTCAGCAAAAAGAGACTCTGTCGCGGTGCGGGCATCGCTATTTCCAAGTTTTGTTTTCGTTTGTCCCTCAAACTGTGGAGACGGATGTTTTACGGAAATGATTGCTGTTAATCCTTCCCTCACATCTTCCCCTGTTAAATTGGCATCTTGTTCTTTAAACATATTGTTTTTTCGACCATAATCATTAATGATTCTCGTTAACGCCGTTTTAAAACCTAGTTCATGCGTACCGCCTTCATGCGTATGAATGTTATTAGCGAATGAGTATATATTACTTGTATAGCCATCGTTATATTGCAAGGCGATTTCGACTTGAATTCCGTCTTTTTCCCCTTCGATGTAAATTGGTTCCTCGTGGAGCGTTTCCTTTGTCCGATTTAAATGTTTGACATATGAAGAAATTCCGCCTTCATAGTAATATTCGTTACGTCGCTTCTCACCGCGTCGATCTTCTAGCGTAATACGAATGCCTTTGTTTAAAAAAGCAAGTTCCCGCAAGCGATGCGCAAGTGTATCGTAATCATACTCCGTCGTTTCTGTGAAAATTTCTGGATCTGGTTTAAAATGAATCGTTGTGCCTGTCTGATCTGTCTCACCTACAACTTGCAAATCCGCGCAAGGTACACCACGCTTATATTTTTGATAGTGAATCTTCCTGTCGCGATGTACATATACTTCCAGCTCTTCTGACAACGCATTAACAACGGATGCACCGACTCCGTGCAATCCCCCAGACACTTTATATCCGCCACCGCCAAATTTTCCACCGGCGTGCAATACAGTCATAATTACTTCAACAGCTGGTCTCCCCATTTTTTCATGGATGCCAACAGGAATCCCACGGCCGTTATCGATTACTGTAATGCTGTTATCTTCTTCAACAATGACGTTAATTTCCGTACAAAATCCAGCTAACGCTTCATCAATGCTGTTATCAACGATTTCCCAAACGAGATGATGCAATCCTTTCGGCCCGGTTGATCCGATATACATCCCTGGTCTTTTTCGTACCGCTTCTAACCCTTCGAGAACTTGGATTTGACTTTCATCATAAACAATTTGATCTCTTTGTTCCATCGCCACTATTGATCACCTACGCTTTCCTTTTCGAACAATATGTTCGAGGTTTATGAACAACTATCGTCTCATCATTTGTCCCGAGACAACTTCATACACATCTGCGTCTCGAACGACGCGATGTTCAATCCCATCTATACTTGTTGTTGTTACAAATGTTTGTACTTTGCCTTGTATAGCATTTAACAAATGTGTTTGACGAAAATCATCCAGCTCTGATAGAACATCATCGAGTAAAAGGATAGGATACTCGCCGATTTCCGAAAAAATTAAATCAATTTCAGCTAGTTTCAGTGAAAGAGCCGTCGTTCGTTGTTGACCTTGAGAACCGAACGTCTGTACATCTTTTCCGTTAATCGTAAACGATAAATCATCCCGATGTGGACCGATGAGCGTTGTACCTCGTTCGATTTCTTTTGTTTTTATTTGTGTAAACTTATCGTTATACACTTCTACTATTCTCGACCATTGTTGCTTGTCTAATACATCAACTGAAGGACAATAATGAATCCCTAATTGTTCATTGCCTCGGCTAATTTCAGCATGGATTGGTTTTGCCCACATTTGTAACAATTCAATAAATTCATATCTTTTTAGAGTGATTTTTACAGCGAGCTCCACAAGCTGTTCTGTGAGCACATCAAGAAACGTTTCGTCCGTCTGTTTTTTTGACTGAAGTAGTTTCAAATATTGATTTCTTTGTTGCAACACCTTTTGATATTGACCAAGCTCATACATATAAACAGGAGATACTTGACCGATTTCCATATCGATAAAACGTCTTCGAATTTGTGGGCTCCCTTTTACAAGGCTTAAATCTTCTGGGGCAAACATGACAACGTTCATATGCCCGACATAACTGCTTAATTTTGCCTGCTCGATATAATTTAGTTTTGCTTTTTTCCCTTTTTTCGACACGGTTAACTGTAAAAAAATTGAGCCATTTTTCTTTCCTACTTTACCTTCTATTTTAGCATAATCTTTGTCCCAACGAATTAAATCTTTATCATTCGTCGTTCGATGTGATTTTGCCATCGACAAGACATAGATCGATTCCATGATGTTCGTCTTGCCTTGGGCGTTTTCCCCTAAGATGACATTTACCTTGTTTTGAAATTGCCAACAACCTTGTTCATAATTGCGGTAATTTTTTAAAGTTAACTGTTCTAAAAACAAAGGTGCCTCCCACCTTTACGAACAAATCGTAAATGTACCGATTGTTTGAATGTCGACAACGTCTCCTGCTCTTAGTTTGCGACCACGACGTTGTTCCCGCTCACCGTTAACAAATACATCGTTTGTTTGTAAAAACCATTTCGCCATTCCTCCTGTTGAAATGACGTTCGCTAGTTTTAAAAATTGTCCAAGTGTAATGGTTTCTGTTGAAATTTTTATTTCTTTCATCTCTTATCCGCTCACTTTCTATAAAAAGTGTCCATTCTTTCATTGTACTAAAAAAGAAGAGTGAAGAAAAGGAAAGCTGCTAGGTAACCTAGCAGCTTTTAGTATGTGCGTACAGGTAAAATTAATTGGAGCATGGAATCGTCATGAAGTGGTCGAATTAAAAATGGGCGCATTGCACCAGTAAAACTAATTTTAATTTCTGCTCCTTCTAACGCCTTTAATGCATCCATCATATATTTTGCACTGAAAGAAATTTTTAATTCTTCTCCGTCTACTTGTTCACACTGCACTTCTTCTACCACTTTTCCGATCTCTGGTGAGTTTGAAGAAATCTCAACGACTTTGTCGGACAGCGTTGATAAACGAACAACGTTATTTCTTCCTTCACGTGCTAGTAATGACGCACGGTCGATTGCTTGTAAAAACTCCTTCGTTTTTACGATCATATCTGTTTGGCTATCTGTTGGAATAAGTCGAGATGTATCTGGATAGTTCCCATCTAACAAACGTGAGAAAAACAACAAATGTTTTGTCTTAAATAATACTTGGTTTTCTGTTACAACGATGTGAACAGGCTCATTGGACTCTTCGAGAATTTTATTTAGTTCGTTTAAGCTTTTTCCTGGAATGACGATATTGTAGTATGCTTCTGATTCTGTTTCTACTTTTGCTTTTCTCATAGCCAGTCGATGGCTATCTGTTGCAATGCACGTAAGTTCATTATTTTCAATTCGCCAGTTTACACCTGTCAAGATCGGACGTGTTTCTGAGGTGGACACTGCGAATACTGTTTGGCGAATCACATGTTTTAACAAATCCGCTGGTATTTGAAACATATTTTCCTCTTGAATTTGTGGTAAGCGTGGATATTCTTCCGCATCCAATCCGTTTAAATGAAATTCCGTTTTTCCAGAACGAATCGTTGCGACAAATTGATCCTTTACTTCGATTTCTACTGTTTCTTTCGGTAACTTACGAACAATTTCACTAAAAAATCGCGCTTGTAGAACTACACTCCCTTGTTTAATGACATCAACAATAATCCTGTCATTTTCTTCTGCTGGAATAAACGATTCAATCGAAATATCTGAATCACTTCCTGTCAATGTAACACCTTGCTCAGAAGCAACGATTTTAATTCCAGTCAAAATAGGAATTGTCGTTCGAGATGATACGGCCTTCATTACATCTTGTACACTTCTCACTAGGTGATCTCGATCAATGATAACTTTCACAAAGAAAACCTCCCTAATTTATTTATTATATTTTTTTAAAAAACTATTAATCATAGTACTAGGTGCTGTGATTATGTGGATAAGTGAATAAAACAAAGGAAGCACAGACTATCCACATGTGGACAGTCTGTGCACAAATACGAAACAGTTATTCACATTATTTCAGTTTCTCCATAATTTCTTTCAATTGCTTCTGTAATTGAACGTCAGTTTGAATGAGGGCTGAAATTTTTTCGTGAGCATGGATGACCGTCGTATGGTCACGTCCCCCAAATTCTTCACCAATTTTAGGGAGCGAACAGTCGGTCAACTCCCGTGAAAGATACATAGCAATTTGGCGCGGAAAAGCAACGGATTTCGTTCGTTTCTTTGCCTTAAAATCTTCAAGTTTCACGTTAAAATGCTCTCCGACAACACGTTGAATATCTTGAATCGTAATTACTTTTGGTTTGGAACTTGGAATAATATCTTTTAGTGCCTCTGCTGCCAAATCTGCGTTAATTTCTTTGTTAATTAAAGAAGAGTAAGCAACGACACGAATGAGCGCTCCTTCTAATTCTCGAATATTCGAGTCAATTTGATTAGCAATATACAACATCACTTCGTTTGGTATGTCGAACCCTTCGGCTTTTGCTTTTTTACGCAAAATGGCAATTCTCGTTTCTAAGTCAGGAGGAGTGATGTCTGTAATTAAGCCCCATTCAAAACGAGAACGCAGGCGGTCTTCTAACGTCGGGATTTCCTTTGGAGGTCGGTCACTCGATATGACGATTTGCTTACTTTCTTCATGTAGCGTATTAAACGTATGGAAAAACTCTTCTTGTGTTTGTTCTTTTCCAGCTAAAAATTGAATATCATCTATTAAAAGCACGTCCACATTACGATATTTGTTACGAAAATCATCTGGACGGTTATCGCGAATGGCATTAATAAACTCATTTGTAAACTTTTCTGAAGATAAATAGACGACTTTCGCTGATGGGTTATGTTCAAGAACGTAATGACCGATTGCGTGCATGAGGTGCGTCTTGCCTAGGCCTACACCACCGTAAATGAAAAGCGGGTTGTATGCTTTGGCCGGTGCTTCTGCCACCGCTAAAGATGCGGCATGAGCAAAACGATTTCCAGATCCGATGACAAAAGTGTCAAACGTATATTTTGGATTCAGCATACTTTGTGGAAATTCTGCTTGTTCGTCATCATGCTTTCGCGGCTTACTCGTTGGCTTTAGATCGAATTCCTCCGATGTTTGATGATTAGGAATTGAGCATTTAATTTTCAACTCTTCTCCGGTAATGTCATAAAGTGTTTGTTCAATCAGCCGGGTGTAACGTGATTCGAGCCAGTCTTTTGTAAATTCATTTGGGACGGTAATAATGAGTATGTCGCCTTTTAATGAATGTGCAGTCGTTGATTTTAACCATGTTTCAAAGCTCGGTTTGCTGATTTTTTTCTCAATTTCGGCTAATGCTTTATTCCATAAGTCCGAAATATTTTCCACGCCGCTCTCCCTCCTTCTCCGCGCGGGTGTTTAACTTTTGTATAACTGTGTTTGTCTATAAAATTTTTTTTTCGACAGTTTTCACCGATTGTGGACAAATATTTACACAGTATGTGGACGAAACTGTCCACACGTTATCCACATTTTGTGGATAATACAAAAAACTTATATAATTATCCAGAGTAAAAACAACAATATAATAGCAGATAAATACTTATGTTGCAATGGTTTTAAAATATTATCCACAAAACAAAAAAGCCGTGAAAAAATATTATCCACAAGGTTATAAGATGTGAAAAACTTGTCGATAAATGTTGTGGATACAGAAAAAGCGACAAAAAATTTATCCACATTCATAATCACAGTATAGTCAAAAAAAGATACTCCTGGAGTAGTTGACATTTCTCTAAATTTCTCACTATAATTAGAAAGACTGTCTTTTAACAGTTATTCCTCAGGGAGGTGTCATATATGAAAAGAACGTATCAACCAAACAAACGGAAGCGCAGCAAAGTACACGGTTTCCGTGCGCGTATGAGCACAAAAAACGGAAGAAAAGTTCTTGCTCGTCGCCGTCGTAAAGGAAGAAAAGTATTATCTGCATAGGCCACTGAACGATCAGTGGTCTTTTTTCTAACGGGAGTTACGATCGAGGTGTGATGAGAGCACATGAAAAAAAAATATCGCATAAAAAAAAATGACGAATTTCAAGAAGTATTCAAGCGGGGAACATCGGTGGCGAATCGGCAGTTTGTGTTATATGTTCTCGATAAACCAGAGCAATCGTATTTTCGCATCGGGTTATCCGTTAGTAAGAAAATAGGGAAAGCAGTCGTCCGCAATCGTGTGAAACGATATATTCGCCAAGTGTTTCACAAAGAGCTGGGTCGGATTGACGCAGGGAAAGATTATGTTATTATTGCACGAGTGTCGGTAGCTACGATGGGGTATGAAGAGGTGAAAAAAAGTTTATTGCACGTGTTAAGACGAGCAAACGTTTTTCATTAAATGTTCGATCGACCGATATGTTAAAATATTTCATGGAATGTATAAAGTAAGGGGGAAAAACGAGTGAAAAAAAGGCAGATCGCATGGCTGTTTTTACTTCTTGCTGTTTTGTTAGCAGGATGTTCGGAAATTAACCAACCAATTACTGCAGAAAGTAAAGGTTTTTGGAACGAGTATATTGTGTACCCACTATCTTGGTTAATTACATACACGTCTGAGTTATTTGGTTCCAATTATGGTTTAGGGATTATCGTCGTAACCATTTTGATTCGTTTTGCTATTTTGCCGCTTATGATTCAACAAACGAGAAATTCTAAAGCGATGCAGGCGTTACAACCAGAATTGCAAAAACTTCGTGAAAAATATAGCTCAAAGGATGCACAAACGCAGCAAAAACTTCAACAAGAAACGATGTTGCTTTTCCAAAAGCATGGCGTCAATCCGTTAGCTGGGTGTTTGCCACTACTTATTCAAATGCCGATTTTAATTGGGTTTTACCATGCTATTATGCGTACAGAAGAAATTGCACGCCATAATTTTTTATGGTTTGACTTAGGTGAAAAAGATCCGTTTTTTATCTTGCCGCTTGTGGCAGGGGTCACGACATTTATTCAACAAAAGATGATGATGGCTGGCACGGAGCAACAAAATCCACAAATGGCGATGTTACTTTGGTTAATGCCAATTATGGTCGTCGTCTTTGCGATCAACTTCCCAGCAGCGCTTTCGCTTTATTGGGTTGTTGGAAACTTGTTTATGATTGTACAAACGTATTTCATTAAAGGACCAGACTTAAAAGCAACGAAACAAGCTGGGGGAACAGGAAAGTGAAACGAATCACGATGAGGGGTCAAACGGTAGAAGAGGCAGTGGAAAAAGCGTTAGCGCAATTACATGTGCCGAAAGAAGCGGTCGATATTGTTGTTGTTCAACAAGAAAAAAGACCGTTTCTTGGCTTGTTCGGCGGAAAAGAAGCGGTCGTTGAAGTAACGATTAGCAACCCGTTTTTTTGTGTCGAATCGTTTTTAAAACATGTTATCGAACAAATGAATGTCCGTGTTCAGCTCGCGTTTCAATCGGAAGAGGAGCGTTTAGTTGTTTTCATTTCAGGTCGCGATGTTGCGCGAGTAATTGGAAAGCACGGTCAAACGTTGAATGCGTTACAATTATTGGCGCAAGGAGTTTTAAATCGTTATACGGATCGTCCGCTTCGAGTTGTTATTGATGCGGAAGGATATCGAAAACGAAGAGAAGAAACACTTGTTCGTTTAGCGAAAAATATGGCGAAAAAAGCGATACAAATAGGAAAAGATATTTCGTTAGAACCGATGAGTGCATGGGAGCGGAAAATCATCCATACGGCGTTAAGCGATGACGACAGAATACAAACGTTTTCAGCTGGAACGGAACCGCATCGCCATGTCGTCATTTCACTAAAAAGGTAAACATTCTCTAGGGGAAGTCGTTCCTAGAGAATTTTTTTTGTAAATTCAAACGTAGTGTGTATGTTGTTATTCACATGTGGATAAGTTAAAATTTATTTGATTAGCGTTGTGAATAAAATACGCATGATATAGATGTGGATAATTTCGTTTATGAAAGAAGGTGAACAAGATGGAATTTGATACAATTGCAGCGATCTCAACTCCGATGGGGGAAGGAGCGATTGCGATCGTCCGTTTAAGCGGGGATGAAGCGATAAATATTGTCGATCAACTATTTGTTGGTGTTGGAGGGAAACGGCTAAAAGACGTACCTTCTCACACCATTCATTATGGACACATCGTGCATCCGGAGACGAAAGAAACGTTTGAAGAAGTGATGGTTACGGTGATGAAGGCTCCAAAGACGTTTACGCGTGAAGATGTTGTTGAAATTAATTGTCATGGAGGGCTCGTTTCCGTCAACCGTGTTCTTCAGCTTGTGCTTGCATTCGGAGCTCGTCTAGCAGAGCCTGGGGAATTTACAAAGAGAGCTTTTTTAAACGGTCGTATTGATTTATCTCAAGCGGAAGCAGTAATGGATCTCATTCGCGCCAAAACAGATCGTGCGATGGCTATCGCGTTAAACCAAATGGAAGGTCGTTTATCTAAAATGATTCGTCGCTTGCGCCAAACAATTTTAGAAACATTGGCACATGTTGAAGTAAATATTGACTATCCGGAATATGATGACGTCGAAGAAATGACGCATCGGTTGTTGCTTGAGAAGGCAACGGAAGTAAAAAATGAAATTGACCGGCTGTTACAAACCGCACAACAAGGAAAAGTGCTACGGGACGGGTTAGCGACAGTCATTGTCGGTCGTCCGAACGTTGGAAAATCATCGCTATTAAACAGTTTAGCCCATGAAAATCGAGCGATTGTCACCGATATTCCGGGTACAACACGCGATGTCATTGAGGAATATGTAAATGTTCGCGGTATACCGCTCCGTTTGTTAGATACAGCGGGCATTCGTGAAACAGAAGACATTGTTGAACGTATTGGAGTCGAGCGATCACGGAAAGTGTTAAAAGAGGCCGATTTAATTTTACTCGTACTTAATTACAATGAACCGTTAGCGACAGAAGATGAACAACTGTTTGAAGCTGTCAAAGGAATGGATGTCATTGTTATTGTTAATAAAACAGACTTACCTGGGCGAATCGATATGGATCGGGTGAAACAATTGTCGCAAGGATCACCAGTGATTACGACATCGCTTTTAGAAGAAAGAGGAATCGACCAGCTCGAAGAGGCGATTGCCTCATTGTTTTTCAGTGGAGATGTGGAGGCGCGCGATTTAACCTATGTATCAAACTCACGCCATATCGCATTGTTAACGCAAGCAAAAAAAGCAATAGAAGAAGCGATTCACGGCATCGAAGCAGATATGCCAATCGACATCGTGCAAATTGATTTAACGAGAGCGTGGGAATTGTTAGGGGAAATCATTGGAGATACGGTGCACGAAAGCTTAATTGATCAATTGTTTGCACAATTTTGTTTAGGGAAATAAGGAGGGTATTTATGCATTACGAGGCAGGATCTTATGATGTCATCGTCGTGGGCGCCGGTCATGCGGGATGTGAAGCAGCGCTTGCTGCTGCGCGCATGGGGGCAAGTACGCTAGTGATTACACTCAATCTCGATATGGTTGCTTTTATGCCATGTAATCCATCTATCGGCGGACCTGCAAAAGGCATTGTCGTTCGGGAAATTGACGCGTTAGGCGGAGAAATGGGGAAAAACATCGACAAAACGCATATTCAAATGCGTATGTTGAATACAGGAAAAGGACCTGCGGTGCGAGCGTTGCGTGCACAAGCAGATAAATTTTTATATCAGCAAGAAATGAAAAAAACGTTAGAAAACCAAGAGAATTTAACATTATTGCAAGGAAAAGTAGAAAAGTTGATCGTAGAAGATGGTGTATGTAAAGGGGTTGTTACGCATACGGGTGCTCACTATTATGCGAAGGCTGTCGTTATTACGACGGGAACATTTTTACGCGGTGAAATCATTATCGGGGACATCAAGTATTCGAGTGGTCCAAACAATCAGCAACCATCAATTAAGCTTTCAGAACATTTAGAGGAACTCGGTTTTGAATTGGTTCGTTTTAAAACGGGGACGCCACCGCGTGTCAATAGCCATACGATCGACTACAGCAAAACAGAAATTCAGCCAGGCGATGAAGTGCCGCGCGCATTTTCATATGAGACGACACAATATATTACCGACCAACTTCCTTGTTGGCTTACTTATACGACAGAGGAAACACACCGAATGATCGATGAAAATTTACATTTGTCACCGATGTATTCAGGGATGATTAAAGGGACAGGTCCGCGTTACTGCCCATCGATTGAAGATAAAATTGTTCGTTTCCATGACAAACCACGTCACCAAATTTTCCTTGAACCAGAAGGAAGACATACGCAAGAAGTGTATGTACAAGGTTTATCGACAAGCTTGCCGGAGCATATTCAACGTAAAATGTTAGCCACAATACCTGGACTAGAAAGAGCACAGCTCATGCGTGCTGGTTATGCGATTGAATATGATGCGATCGTTCCAACACAACTATGGCCAACGTTAGAAACAAAAGTCGTTCAACGATTATACACAGCAGGACAAATTAACGGAACATCTGGATATGAAGAGGCAGCTGGCCAAGGACTCATTGCTGGCATTAATGCGGCATGTAAAGCGCTCGGAAAAGAGGAGTTAATTTTAAGTCGTTCCGAAGCATATATTGGCGTTTTAATTGACGACCTTGTGACAAAAGGGACGAATGAGCCATACCGCTTGTTAACATCGCGTGCAGAATATCGCCTTTTATTACGTCATGACAATGCCGATCTAAGATTAACAGAAATTGGATATAACATCGGTTTAATTTCACAAGAGCGATATGAGAAGTTTGTAGCCAAAAAGGAAGCGATCGAAGCGGAAAAGAAACGCCTCAAGTCTTACATCATTAAGCCGACACCGCAAGTACAACAACTGATTCGAAATGTTGGAGGAAGTGAATTAAAAGATGGCATTCGAGCAGCTGACTTGTTAAAGCGTCCGGAAATGACATATGAACATATTCAAATGATTGCACCGGCGGAACAACCGGTTGACTCTGAAGTAGCAGAACAAGTAGAAATTCAAATTAAATACGAAGGATATATTGAAAAATCGCTACAACAAGTTGAAAAATTAAAGAAAATGGAGAATAAAAAAATTCCAGAGGACATTGATTACGATGCGATTACAGGATTGGCGACAGAGGCGCGACAAAAACTAAAACAAGTTCGTCCGCTTTCCATTGCACAAGCGTCACGCATTTCGGGGGTCAATCCGGCGGATATTTCGATTTTATTAGTTTATTTAGAGCAGGGAAAAATCGCACGTGTGTCAAATGAATAAAGAGGGATGAACGATGGATGTAAACGTATTTCAACAAATGTTAGAGGAGAAAGGAATTTCACTTTCTCCTCAACAACTCACTCAATTTGAAACATATTATCAATTGCTTGTTGAATGGAACGAGAAAATGAATCTAACGGCGATTACAGACAAAGAAGGCGTATACTTGAAGCATTTTTTTGATTCCATTACACCTGCTTTTTATTACGATTTCTCGCAGCCATTATCTATTTGCGATGTTGGGGCAGGAGCTGGATTTCCGAGCATACCGTTAAAAATTTGCTTTCCTCACCTACATGTATCAATTGTTGATTCATTACAAAAACGAATTACGTTTCTAAATTATTTAGCGGCACAACTCGGGCTTGAAGGAGTAGCCTTTTATCATGATCGAGCTGAGACGTTTGGGCAAAAAAGCGTCCGTGAGACGTTTGATGTCGTGATGGCTCGTGCGGTTGCTCGTTTGTCTGTGCTAAGTGAGCTTTGTTTACCGCTTGTAAAAATAGGTGGGACGTTTATCGCGATGAAAGGAGCATCAGCACACGAAGAGCTTGAGCAAGGGAGCACAGCGATCCGCGTGCTAGGCGGCGAAGTGACAAAAGTAGAAAAATTTTTATTGCCGATTGAGGAAAGTGAACGAGCAATCGTTTTTGTTGAAAAGAGACGAAAAACACCGAAGAAATATCCACGCAAACCAGGGGTACCAAGCAAACTTCCAATTGAATGAATGTTTTGAGTTCTCAAAGGTGGTGTCAGGGGGAAATGAAGCATCCTTTTTCGCGCTTTTTTAGCTTTGGTGAGAAAGAGCAAGAAGAAATCGTTGTACCAAATGAAGAAATAAAGCGAATCGCTATCTCACAAATTATCCCAAACCGTTTTCAGCCGCGGACCATTTTTGTTGAAGATAAAATCGACGAACTAGCACAAACAATTCGAACACATGGAATGATTCAACCGATTGTCGTTCGAGAATGTGAAGGTGGGAAGTTCGAAATTATTGCCGGGGAACGAAGATGGCGAGCAGCACAAAAACTCGGCTGGACGGATATACCTGCTATCATTAAAAATTTGAATGATACGGAAACAGCTTCTGTTGCTTTAATTGAAAACTTACAGCGGGAAGAGCTAACTCCGATTGAAGAAGCAATCGCTTATGCTCGTTTGCTAGAATTGCATCATTTAACGCAAGAGGCGTTAGCGCAACGGCTTGGAAAAGGACAATCAACGATTGCCAACAAACTTCGCTTATTAAAACTGCCCCAAGAAGTGCAAGACGCATTGTTACAACGTCAAATTACAGAACGTCATGCACGCGCTTTAATTGTGCTGAAAGATTACGATAAACAGTTGAAATTGCTTGAAGAAATTATCCAAAAGCAACTAAACGTGAAACAGACAGAAGATCGGGTCGCAAAAATGCTAGAAGAAAACGACGGAGGAAAGCGCCCGAAGCCGAAACGAAAATCGTTAAGTAAAGACATGCGCATCGCTGTCAATACGATTCGTCAGTCGTTAACGATGGTCGCTGATAGTGGTGTCGCGATTGATTCAGAAGAAGAAGAATTTGAAGACTATTACCAAATTACAATCCGCATCCCGAAGAAACAAAAATAAACCTCATCAAGAAAACGACGATGAGGTTTTCTTTTTGTATATGAAAATATTGAAAAATTCGTGATACAATAAAAGTATTATAGGTAAAGGATGGGGAGCATTGTGGGGAAAATTATTGCGATTGCCAACCAAAAAGGCGGTGTTGGCAAAACGACAACAGCCGTAAACTTATCGGCATGTTTAGCCCATATGGGAAAGAAAACGTTACTGGTCGATATCGACCCGCAAGGAAATGCGACAAGTGGCATTGGTGTAGAAAAACATGAAATTGAACAATGCGCATATGACTTATTAGTTGAGGAAGTAGACGTACGTCAAGTGATTCGCCCGACAAATATTGAGCGATTGCATATTATTCCTGCTACTATTCAGTTAGCGGGTGCCGAAATTGAACTTGTTCCGATCGTTTCAAGGGAAGTGCGCTTACAAAAAGCGTTAAGCCCGATCAAAGATGTGTATGATTTTATTATTATCGACTGTCCACCTTCCCTCGGATTGTTAACGATTAATGCTTTAACTTCAGCAGATACAGTATTAATTCCTGTGCAATGTGAATATTACGCATTGGAAGGATTGAGTCAACTATTAAATACAATTCGTCTCGTGCAAAAACATTTAAATTCGAATTTACGCATCGAGGGTGTATTGCTCACGATGTTTGATGCGCGTACAAATCTGGGAATTCAAGTTATTCAAGAAGTGAAAAAGTATTTTCGTGAAAAAGTATATGAAACGATTATACCACGCAACGTTCGATTAAGTGAGGCACCAAGTCACGGAAAGCCGATTATTTTGTACGATGCGAAATCGCGGGGAGCGGAAGTATACGCAGACTTTGCGAAAGAGGTGATCGCGAATGGCTAAAGGGCTCGGGAAAGGCATTCACGCCCTTTTTACGAATTTGGAAGCAGAAAAAGGGGAAACGGTTCAAGAAATCGATATTCAACAACTTCGTCCTAATCCATATCAACCTCGCAAAACGTTTCATGAACAAGCGTTAGAAGAATTAAAGCAATCCATTATAGAACACGGAATCGTTCAACCGCTCATTGTTCGTCAGACGATCAAAGGTTATGAAATTGTCGTAGGTGAACGTCGCTTTCGAGCAGCACAATTAGCGGGATTGAAAACTGTCCCAGCCGTTGTGCGTGAACTTTCGGATGAAAAAATGATGGAGATTGCATTGCTTGAAAATTTACAGCGTGAAGATTTAAATCCCATTGAGGAAGCGACAGCATATCAATTATTGCTTACACGATGCAAATTAACACAAGAAGAACTAGCGAAAAGATTAGGAAAGAGTCGTCCCCATATTGCTAACCATCTTCGCCTTCTTTCACTTCCAAGTGATGTGCAACAAATGATTGAAGAAGGTATGTTATCAATGGGGCATGGTCGGGCGTTATTAGCATTAAAAAACAAACAAAAGCTTTCAGTTGTCATTCAACGCGTGATTCGTGAATCGCTTAATGTTCGCCAACTTGAGGCGCTTATTCAACAACTGAACGAACATGTTCCACGTGAAACATCGAAAAAGAAAGAAGAGAAAAATATATTTTTAACGCAAAGTGAGGCGTTATTACGTGAACGGTTAGGAACGTCCGTCTCCATAAAAAAACATCGAAAAAAAGGAAAAATTGAAATTGAATTTTTCTCAGAAGAAGATTTGACACGTATTTTGCAATTGCTAAATGCATACGATGAATCTATTGAAGGATGAATAGGATGTGACACACGTTGGCTTTACTCGGTACGATTGTTAACGGAATATGTATTATTGTTGGCGCTTTGTTAGGTGCCGTATTTCGACATATTCCGGAGCGCATAAAATCGACGGTGATGAACGGGATTGGGCTTTCCGTTGTCGTTCTCGGTGTAAAGATGGGGTTAGAAAGCGATCAGTTTCTAGTTGTTATCATTAGTTTAGTTGTTGGTGGAGCATTAGGGGAAATATGGGGTATTGAAGAAAAGCTTGAAAGGCTAGGAAAATGGGTAGAAAGAAGAGTAGGATATGGCGCAGAAGGGGCGATTTCTAAAGGATTTGTGAGTGCCACGCTTCTGTTTGTCGTCGGTTCAATGGCCATTGTCGGTGCGCTACATAGCGGGTTAAGAGGCGATCATCTCGTACTATATACAAAATCGATTTTAGACGGTTTTGCGAGCATCATCTTAACCGCTACGTTTGGCATCGGCGTTATTTTTTCGGCTATTCCTGTTGTTGTTTATCAAGGATCCATCGCCTTAATGGCTACGCAAATCGATCGGTTCATTCCACCAAGCGCCCTTGAGGCATTTATTGCTGAATCGACCGCGACAGGCGGAATTTTAATTGTTGCGATTGGATTGAACATGTTAAGTCTTACATCTGTTCGTGTAGCGAACTTATTACCAAGCATTTTAGTAAATGCGTTGATCGTTGCTTTTATGCATACGTTATTCGGATAGTTTATACTTCAGTTCATTTACTTTCAACGATGCAAACCGTTGTTGTTTTTTCAACTGCATTCCGGCTTCATAAATGCCTGTTGCAATCGTTTCAGCCATATTCATTACTAAATGAAGCCGAGTGTTTTGTAGCACGAAAAATTCCATAAATCCGCTCACATTGACAATGCCAGTAATGTGGGCATTACCAACAGAAGGGAGATTTTTATTGACAGCGGCTCCCGGTTTTAATGGACCTTTTTCAACTGTAACCATCCCGATGTTTTTCGCGCGACCAAGACAAGCATCGACAGCAATGATAAATGCATGTTTATGTTGTTGGTGAATGTCTTGGAGTTTATCTTCTAAATTAACAGCATGAATCGGGTCTTTTAACGTTCCATATACATAAAACGGCAATAATCCTCTTTGTTCAAGTATTGTACCGACAAGTGGACCGAGCGAATCACCAGTTGAACGATCCGTGCCGATACAAACGATGACGATTGGGATATGGTTGGAAGTTGGAAGTAAATATAAAAGTGATGATGCAAGTTGGGATGTTGCATTTGGTTCGTCGTAAAAAAATTTGTTTTGCATATATCCGTTCCCTCCTCCGATTATATAGCGTGGTAACAGTATACGGAAAAATGTGAATATATATACATTTATCTATACAGAAAGTTCGCGTGCTACAAATGTAAACAAAATACTGTTACAATAACTTATGCGTAAAAGGAGAGGCTTGTATAGGTAATTTGCTATGATAGAGGTGGCTTGAATGGAGAAAATAAAAAAAATATATAACCGCATGGTTGAACAAATGGTAGAAGGTGACTGGCTCGTTACAATAGGTGCTAGTTTGTTTAAAATCGTAACGATTATTTTATTGGCATCGATTTTATTAAAAGTTGTCAAGTTGGCGATTACGAAGTTTTTTGCTGTTCGACAAAAAGCGCCGATTCGGTTATCAGAACGAAGAGAAGCAACGTTAATGCGATTGCTGAACAATATGGCGACGTATACCATTTACTTTATTACGTTTATGATGATTTTAGACGCTGTAGGCGTCGATATTCGCGCCATTTTGGCAGGAGCTGGGATCGTCGGATTAGCAGTTGGATTTGGGGCGCAAAATCTTGTTCGCGATATTATTACAGGATTTTTTATTATCCTCGAAGATCAGTTTGCGGTTGGGGATTATGTACGTATCGGGACATTCGAAGGACATGTAGAAGAAATCGGTTTGCGTACAACGAAACTGAAAAGCTTTACGGGTGAAGTGCACATTTTACCGAATGGAACGATTACACAAGTGACGAACTTTTCTTTGAATAATAGTGTAGCGGTCGTTGATGTAAGTATTGCCTATGAAGGCGATTTAGAGAAGGCGGAAGCTGCCATTCGTGAAGTTTTAGAAGAAATGCCAAGTAAATATGAAGACATTGTCAGTCCGCCGGAATTGTTAGGGGTACAAAATTTAGGGCCGTCTGAAGTCGTCATGCGTATTACGTGTGAGACGAAGCCGATGCGCCATTGGCATATTGCTCGCGCCTTGCGAAAAGAAATTAAGCTTCGTTTGGACGAGCGTGGAATTGAAATTCCATTCCCTCGTTTAGTTCTTTATAATCGTGAACAACAAGCAGAACGTGCTTAAACAAAGAAAGGGAGTGTGCTATATTGAATAAAGAGTATGGCATGTATGATATCGTTGAAATGAAGAAAGAACATCCTTGTGGTACAAATCGTTGGAAAATCATCCGAATGGGTATGGATATTCGGATCAAATGTGAAGGATGTGGTCATAGCGTTTTGTTGCCACGAAAAGAATTTGAGAAAAAAATGAAAAAAGTGCTCGTAAAGCACGAGGAATAGACGAAGAGAGGAGTTTCATTATGGGTTTAACAGCAGGAATTGTTGGTCTTCCAAACGTCGGAAAATCAACGTTGTTTAATGCGATTACAAAAGCGGGCGCTGAGTCTGCAAACTATCCGTTTTGTACAATTGAACCAAACGTTGGGATTGTGGAAGTGCCGGATGATCGACTAAAAACGTTGACAAAATTATTTAATCCGAAACGTACGGTTCCTACAGTATTTGAGTTTACAGATATCGCAGGGATTGTGAAAGGTGCAAGTAAAGGTGAAGGGTTAGGAAATAAGTTTTTATCTCACATCCGCCAGGTTGATGCCATTTGTCAAGTTGTGCGTTGTTTTGCTGACGAAAATATTACGCATGTGGCGGGGAAAGTAGATCCGATTGCAGACATTGAAACAATAAACTTAGAGCTTATTTTTGCTGATTTAGAAACGGTAGATAAGCGGATAGATCGCGTTGGAAAAATGGCTAAACAAAAAGATAAAGAAGCGGTATTCGAATACGACATTTTAAGTCGCTTAAAAGAAACATTCGAAGCAGGAAAACCGGCTAGAACGCTTTTATTTACGGAAGAGGAAATGAAAGTAGTAAAGCAATTACATTTATTAACGATCAAGCCGATGCTATATGTTGCTAACGTTGGCGAAGAAGATTTAGCTGATCCAAACAACAACGAGTACGTCCAAAAAGTAAAAGCATTTGCCAAAGAAGATAATGCAGAAGTCATCGTCGTTTGTGCCAAAGTGGAGGCGGAGATGGCAGAGTTAGACGATGAAGAAAAAGAAATGTTTTTACAAGAGCTTGGCATCGAACAATCGGGTTTAGACCAACTTATTCGTGCATCATATAGCTTGCTTGGACTAGCAACATATTTTACAGCGGGTGAGCAAGAAGTGCGGGCATGGACGTTCCGTAAAGGAATGAAGGCACCGCAATGCGCAGGCATTATTCACTCTGATTTTGAACGAGGATTTATTCGTGCAGAAACCGTATCATATGACGATTTAGTTGGGGCAGGATCGATGGCAGCTGCCCGTGAAGCAGGAAAAGTGCGATTAGAAGGAAAAGATTATGAAGTGCAAGATGGCGATATTATTCATTTCCGTTTTAACGTCTAATATTGCATATGAACGATGTTCGTGATATAATCATCAAATGTGAGTAATGATATATTGCTCCTTGCTCTGTAAAGAGCCGTGTAGACCAAAAGGAGGTGACTGTGATGAGAAAGTACGAAATTATGTACATTATCCGTCCAAACATGGAAGAAGAAGCGAGAAAAGCAGTTGTTGAGCGTTTTAACAACGTGTTAACTGAAAATGGCGCGGAAATTACGAACGTGAAGGAATGGGGTAAGCGTCGTCTCGCTTATGAAATTGAAAAATTCCGTGACGGTTACTACATGATTTTAAACGTTGTTGCGAAGCCAGCGGCAGTGCAAGAATTTGACCGTTTAGCACGCATCAGCGAAGACATTATTCGTCATATCGTCGTGAAGGAAGAAGAATAATTTCCTCATGAATAGGAGTGGTTCTGATGATTAATCGCGTAATTCTCGTCGGAAGACTGACGAAAGATCCGGAATTACGCTATACTCCAAATGGAGTTGCTGTTGCCACGTTTACGTTAGCGGTGAATCGAACGTATACGAATCAACAAGGTGAACGTGAAGCAGATTTTATTAACTGTATCGTTTGGCGCCGACAAGCTGAAAATGTGGCAAACTACTTAAAAAAGGGTAGTTTAGCTGGAGTAGAAGGTCGAATTCAAACGAGATCATACGAAAACCAAGAAGGAAAACGAGTGTACGTAACAGAGGTTGTCGCCGATAGTGTGCAGTTTTTAGAGCCGCGAGGTGGCGGTGAGCAACGTGGCATGGCATCAGGCAGCTATGGCGAGCCGTTTCCATTTGGATCAAATCAGAACCCGAACCAAGGACGTAGTAGTGGATTTAGTCGAATTGATGATGATCCATTTGCGAACGATGGACAACCAATCGACATATCGGACGATGATTTGCCGTTTTAATATATATTCATTTGGAGAAAGGAGGATATACAATGGCAGGGCGCAAAGGTGGACGTACAAAACGTCGTAAAGTTTGCTACTTTACAGCAAACGGAATTACACATATTGACTACAAAGATGTGGACACATTAAAGAAATTTATTTCTGAGCGTGGTAAAATTTTACCTCGTCGCGTAACAGGTACGAGTGCAAAATATCAACGCAAATTAACAATTGCGATTAAACGTGCTCGTCAAATGGCTTTATTACCATACGTTGCGGGCGAATAAAAAGAAAAAGCAGTAAGGGGGACGAAGCCTTACTGCTTTTTGTTTTCAAGGAGGGAAAAAAGTGAGAAACGCGCGTGTATTAACGGAAGGAGCGGTACAACTCGCTATTTTTACTGTGCTTCTGTTATTGAGTTTATATATGCCAGTGTTTGGAATGGTTACAACATTTTTTTTAGCAATTCCGTTTCTTTTATTTACGATGCGCCATACGTATAAAAGCGGCTTATTTTTGCTTGCTACATCATTTATTCCATCCATTTGGTTCGGCTCACTTTTCTCTGTTCCGATGACATTTATGTTTGCAAGTAGCGGAGTTGTGATGGGACATGTGTGGCGAAAGCAAGGTGGAAAATATACTGTTTTGCTTGTTGGTACTCTTTCTTTTTTAGTGAGCATGATCATCATTTATGCGAGTTCTGTCTTATTTTTCGACATTCATATTGGCAAACAAATTGAAGAAATGATGCAACAATCGTTTCAAGCTGCACAAAACATATTAGAGAAACTCGGGCAAACAAATGAACAATTTGAACAAGCGATGAAACAAACGATGGATATTGTCATCGATTTATTACCGACTGCATTCGTCTTCGCGGCCGCATGTTTTGCTTGGATTACCCAACAGGCTGCCTTGCCTATTTTAAAACGATTAAATATGCCGATTGGGGACTGGCAACCATTTCGTGAACTTGTTTTACCGAAAAGTTTGTTATGGTACTATTTAGCGGTTATGATTTTGTTATTTTTCCCAATCGAGCACGGTTCATTTTTTTACATTGCGTTGATCAATGTATTTCAAATTTTACAGCTACTTATGACCATTCAAGGATTTTCGTTCATTTTTTATTGGATGCACCATAAAAAAATGGGGCGTAAAGGCGCTATTGCCATTGTCGTTCTATCGCTATTTTTCCCTTTTTTACTTCACCTCGTGCGAATATTAGGTATAATTGATTTAGGATTTGATTTGCGAAAGAGGTTAAAAGATTAATGACACAAGGAGCTGACGTTCATGTCCAGTTTGTATGAAAAGCAGAGGCATCGCTATCCCTTGTACGTTTTGATCGGTATTACATTTGCATTGCTTGTCATCGTTACGTACTTTCAATGGATGATTGGGGTAGTTGCTGCTGTGCTCCTTGGCCCTACGTTGTTTCACGTCTTTCGATCGTATAAAGTTGCAAAAGAAGAAATTGAAGACTATATTTCCACTCTCTCTTACCGAATTAAAAAAGTTGGAGAAGAAGCGTTAATGGGGATGCCAATTGGTATTATGCTCATTAATGAGGAGTTAGAAATTGAGTGGACAAACTCTTTTTTATCTTCTTGTTTTGGGGTGGATACGTTAGTTGGGCAATCGTTATATGATGTTGCTGAACAACTCGTTCCGTTAATGAAAACAGAAGCGCCAGAAGAAGTCATGACATTACATGATCGAACGTTTAAAGTAATCATTCGCCGAGAAGAGCGGTTGCTTTACTTTTTTGATATTACCGAACAAGCAGAGCTAAAGAAAAAATACGAGCAAGAAAAAATTGTATTAGGTGTTATTTTTCTCGACAACTACGACGATGTGACGCAAGGAATGGATGACCAAACGAAAAGCCAACTCAACAGTCAAGTGACATCGATTTTAAATCGATGGGCGAGTGAATACGGTTTATTTTTAAAGCGTACGTCGTCAGATCGTTTTATCGCTGTGTTAAACGAATATATTTTACAGCAACTAGAAAAAAATAAATTTTCTATACTAGATGAAGTACGTGAACAGACGGCGAAAAATCACGTGCCACTAACGTTAAGTATCGGAATAGGAACAAACTCTCCATCTTTACCAGAACTTGGGGTATTAGCGCAGTCTAGTCTAGATTTAGCACTTGGACGCGGTGGTGACCAAGTAGCGATTAAACAACCGAACGGGAAAGTAAAATTTTATGGCGGAAAAACAAATCCGATGGAAAAGCGGACAAGGGTTCGTGCTCGCGTCATCTCGCATGCGTTAAAAGAGCTCATTTTAGAAAGTGAGCAAGTGTTTATTATGGGTCATAAATATCCAGATATGGATGCTATTGGTTCTGCTATCGGTATTTTAAAAGTGGCTCAAATAAATCAAAAAGAAGCGTTTATTGTAATTGATACAAATCGTATTGACTCTGGTGTACAGCGATTGATTGAGGAAGTGAAAAAACAGACGGAATTGTGGTCACGATTTATTTCCCCTGAGCAAGCATTAGAGTTGGCGACAGAAGATACGTTACTTGTTATCGTAGATACGCATAAACCTTCGCTCGTTATTGAAGAACGGTTATTGTTGCGATTAGATCGGGTGGTAGTGATCGATCATCATCGTCGCGGAGAAGAGTTTATTCAAGACCCGATTCTCGTTTATATGGAGCCATATGCATCATCTACGTCAGAGTTAGTGACGGAATTGTTAGAATATCAACCAAAGCGTTTGAAATTGTCTATGCTCGAGGCAACAGCTTTATTAGCTGGTATTGTTGTTGATACGAAAAGTTTCACATTACGCACAGGGTCAAGAACGTTTGATGCCGCTTCATATTTACGTGCCCAAGGAGCAGATACGACGCTTGTCCAAAAACTGTTAAAAGAAAATATTGAGCATTACGTTAAACGTGCTAAAATAATTGAGAACGCTGTCATTGATGAGCATGGTTTCGCCATTGCGAAAGGAAGTGCCAATGAAACATATGATCCTGTATTAATTGCTCAAGCAGCGGATACGCTACTATCTTTACACGGTGTTGTTGCTTCGTTTGTCATTTCAAAACGAAACGATCAAACGATTGGAATTAGCGCGCGGTCATTAGGAGATGTAAACGTGCAGTTAATTATGGAAAAGCTTGATGGTGGCGGTCATTTAACGAATGCGGCCACTCAGCTTGCTAATGTAACAATTGACCAAGCAGAGAAGCGGTTGAAAGCAGCGATTCGAGAATATGTTGAGGGAGGTACAAAAACATGAAAGTCATTTTCTTAAAAGATGTGAAAGGAAAAGGGAAAAAGGGAGAAGTGAAAAACGTTGCGGATGGTTATGCACAAAACTTTTTATTTAAACAAGGGCTTGCTATTGAAGCAACGCCAGCCAACTTAAAAGCATTAGAAGCGCAAAAAAATAAACAAAAGAAAGAAGCTGAAGAAGAATTAGCTCGTGCAAAGCAATTAAAAGAAAAAATTGATACGTTGACAGTCGAATTATTTGCAAAAGCTGGTGAAGGAGGTCGTTTATTCGGCTCGATTACAAGCAAGCAAATTGCAGAGGCGCTTCAGCAACAACATGACATTAAGATTGATAAACGTAAAATTGAACTAGATGATGCGATTCGAGCGCTTGGCTATACAAATGTACCAATTAAGCTTCATCCAGAAGTGACTGCGACATTAAAAGTACATGTACAGGAGCAAAAGTAATGAAATGTGATTTTATGCCGGATATTTTCCGTGCATATAATCACATTTTTCTTATGAGAAAGGATGGTGATCGTACATGAACGACGTATTTGCTGATCGACTCCCCCCGCAAAATATTGAAGCTGAACAAGCTGTGCTCGGAGCGATTTTATTAGAGCCATCCGCGCTTACAACTGCTTCAGAAATATTAATTCCCGAAGATTTTTACCGAGCTGCCCATCAAAAAATTTTTCGGACGATGTTGCAACTATCCGATCGTGGTGAGCCCGTTGATCTCGTGACGGTTACATCGGAATTGGCAGATGCAAACGCACTCGAAGAAATAGGAGGCGTTTCATATTTAACGGAGCTCGCAAATGCCGTTCCAACAGCGGCCAATGTGCATTATTATGCAAAAATTGTAGAAGAAAAATCCATTTTGCGCCGTTTAATTCGTACCGCTACATCTATTGCTCAAGACGGCTATACGCGTGAAGATGAAGTAGAAGATGTGTTAAATGAAGCAGAGAGGAAAATTTTAGAAGTATCTCAACGGAAAAATACGAGCGGATTTCAAAATATAAAAGATGTGCTTGTTCAAGCATATGACAACATCGAAATGCTCCATAATCGGAAAGGTGAAATTACTGGAATTCCAACAGGGTTTATTGAACTTGATCGGATGACAGCAGGATTTCAACGAAGTGATTTTATTATTGTTGCCGCTCGTCCGTCTGTTGGAAAAACGGCGTTTGCATTAAATATTGCTCAAAATGTGGCGACGCGCACGGGTGAGAACGTGGCGATTTTTAGCCTAGAAATGGGAGCGCAACAACTCGTCATGCGTATGCTTTGCGCAGAAGGAAACATTAACGCCCAAAACTTACGAACCGGTAAACTGACGCCAGAAGATTGGGGAAAGTTAACGATGGCGATGGGAAGTCTGTCAAATGCCGGTATTTTTATTGACGATACACCGAACATTCGTGTTAGTGAAATTCGTGCCAAATGTCGTCGCCTAAAACAAGAACAAGGACTTGGCATGATATTGATCGATTACTTGCAGCTCATTCAAGGAAGTGGGCGCAATCGTGAAAATCGTCAACAAGAAGTATCAGAAATTTCCCGCTCGCTAAAAGCGTTAGCTCGTGAATTAGATGTTCCGGTCATTGCTTTATCTCAGCTTTCTCGTAGTGTCGAGCAACGTCAAGATAAACGTCCGATGATGTCTGACTTACGCGAATCGGGGAGTATTGAACAAGACGCGGATATTGTTGCTTTTTTATATCGTGATGATTATTACGATAAAGAATCAGAAAACAAAAATATCATTGAAATTATTATTGCAAAACAACGGAACGGTCCTGTTGGCACAGTACAACTTGCTTTTGTAAAAGAGTATAACAAGTTTGTCAACTTAGAGCGCCGCTTCGATGATGCAAACGTTCCGTCGGGAGCGTAATTTATACGAATAAAAATGAATGATAAACACATAAACGTTCGGTTTTTTATTGATTTTTCATAGTTGATTTGGTACACTTACTATGTTTGGAATTGATGAAGCGGAGGTGCTCGCTATGTCTTCAGTTGTTGTTGTTGGAACACAATGGGGCGATGAGGGAAAAGGAAAAATTACAGATTTTTTATCACAACATGCAGAAGTCATTGCACGATATCAAGGTGGAAATAACGCCGGACATACGATTGTATTTAACGGCGAAAAGTATAAATTACATTTAATCCCTTCTGGCATTTTTTATAAAGATAAAATTTGTGTCATTGGAAATGGAATGGTTGTTGATCCGAAAGCGCTCGTGCAAGAATTAGCTTACTTACACGAGCGTGGCGTAAGTACGGAAAATTTACGCATTAGCAACCGTGCGCACGTCATTTTGCCTTATCATTTAAAGCTAGATGAAGTAGAAGAAGAAAGAAAAGGGGCTAATAAAATTGGAACGACAAAAAAAGGAATTGGCCCTGCTTATATGGACAAAGCAGCACGTGTCGGTATCCGAATCGCGGATTTGCTTGATCGAGAAGTATTTGAAGAAAAATTAGCTCGCAACCTCGCAGAGAAAAATGTACTTCTCGAAAAAGTGTACGGTGTGGAAGGGTTTAAGTTAGAACACATTCTTGATGAATATTACGAGTATGGACAGCAAATTGCACAATATGTTTGTGATACATCTGTCGTATTAAACGATGCACTTGATGAAGGACGCCGTGTTTTATTTGAAGGTGCCCAAGGTGTCATGTTAGATATCGACCAAGGCACGTATCCGTTTGTTACGTCGTCAAATCCTGTGGCTGGTGGGGTTACGATTGGGGCTGGTGTTGGTCCGACAAAAATTAAACATGTCGTTGGTGTAGCGAAAGCATATACAACACGTGTTGGCGACGGTCCGTTTCCAACGGAGTTAAACAATGAAATTGGTGATC
Source organism: Anoxybacillus sp. TBDG-1 (assembly GCF_054815885.1). NCBI lineage: Bacteria > Bacillati > Bacillota > Bacilli > Caryophanales > Anoxybacillaceae > Anoxybacillus > Anoxybacillus sp. TBDG-1. The sequence goes on along the minus strand of NZ_JBTZSY010000019.1, from coordinate 15,259 downwards.
GTATTCGCGAAGTAGGTCGTGAATACGGAACGACAACCGGACGTCCACGCCGTGTCGGTTGGTTTGATAGCGTTGTTGTTCGTCATGCGCGTCGCGTCAGTGGTATTACAGATTTATCATTAAACTCGATTGACGTGTTAACAGGTATTGAAACGTTAAAAATTTGTGTTGCTTACCGTTACAAAGGACAAATCATCGAGGAGTTCCCTGCGAGCTTAAAAGTGTTGGCGGAATGTGAACCTGTATATGAAGAATTGCCAGGGTGGACAGAAAATATTACGGGCGTAAAAAGCTTAGATGAGCTCCCAACGAACGCACGCCGTTACGCTGAACGCATTTCGCAATTAACAGGTATTCCGCTTTCCATTTTCTCGGTTGGACCAGACCGTTCTCAAACGAATGTTGTCCGCAATGTGTATGCATAAAAAATACGTCGATGAGCAAATCATCGACGTATTTTTTAAAAAACTATTGTTTTATTGTTACTTATATAGTAGAATAATAAGTGTCTTTTGAAATGCGGTTCCGTGGTGTAGGGGTTAACATGCCTGCCTGTCACGCAGGAGATCGCGGGTTCGAATCCCGTCGGAACCGCCATTTTTATTGGAATAGTTACTTATATGGCTCGGTAGCTCAGTCGGTAGAGCACGAGTGAATAAGCTTCTTTGAGAAGCAACAGCGTACCGCTCGAGTTACATCTTGAGCAAACAAGCTGAGAGCGGGACGAAGGACGTTTATGTTTCAAACAAATGAACGGTAGTAAATGGGTTATTTTATATGGCTCGGTAGCTCAGTCGGTAGAGCAAAGGACTGAAAATCCTTGTGTCGGCGGTTCGATTCCGTCCCGAGCCACTTGTAAGCATAGATACGTATATGTGTCTATGCTTTTTTGTTTTATAATGGTGACATGGTACACTATATGTAAATATGCCTGTTGGGGGAGTGAATATACATGGAGAAAAAAATTTTAGTTGTTGATGATGAAAAACCGATTGCTGATATTTTACAGTTTAATTTAAGAAAAGAGGGATACGACGTACATTGTGCATATGATGGTGCGGAAGCGCTGCAAAAAGTAGAAGATATTCAACCCGATTTAATTTTATTAGATATTATGCTACCTCAAAAAGATGGAATGGAAGTATGTCGCGAAATTCGTAAAAAATATGATATGCCTATTATTATGCTAACAGCAAAAGACTCTGAAATTGATAAAGTTCTCGGGTTAGAACTTGGCGCAGACGATTACGTTACGAAACCATTTAGCACACGCGAACTGCTAGCGCGTGTCAAAGCTAATTTACGGCGTCACCAACAAAGACAAGAACAAGATGTAAAAGAAATGAGTGAAATAAAAATAGGCTCGCTCACCATTCATCCAGATGCTTATACTGTATCGAAACGAGGGGAGCAGATTGAGCTAACACATCGGGAATTTGAACTTCTTCACTATTTAGCAAAACATATTGGACAAGTGATGACGCGTGAACATTTACTGCAAACGGTATGGGGATACGACTATTTTGGTGATGTACGTACTGTTGATGTAACTGTTCGACGTTTGCGTGAAAAAATCGAAGATAATCCTTCGCACCCGACATGGATTGTGACAAGACGTGGGGTAGGATATTATTTACGAAATCCGGAACAGGAGTAATTGCATGAAAAAAGTAAGTATGTTCCAATCAATTCATGTAAAATTTGCCTTGATTTACATTTTGCTTATTTTAATTGCGATGCAAATTATCGGGGCTTATTTCGTGCGCCAATTGGAAGCGCAACTTGTTGAAACCTTTAAAAACTCATTAAATGAGCGCGTCATTTTACTTGCTTATAATATTGAACAAGAAATGAATAAAGAACGTGATAAAAAAAGCCCTACGCTAGAAGAAGAAATTCGTACGATTTTACAAGATTTCGTTTCACAAGATATTTCGGAAGTGCGCGTCATTGATCATAAAAGTAAAGTGTTAGGAACATCAAATCCATACAATCAAAATATTGTAGGAAAACGAACGACAGATTTATTAATTAAACGAACGTTAGTAGCTGGTGAAATGGCGGAAAAAATGCTCGTTGATCCGAAAACAGGTCATCGTATGTATATTTCTTCTACACCTATTAAAGTAAAGAGTGAGATTAAAGGAGCTATTTATGTCATTGCGTCAATGGAAAATGTTTTTGCACAAATGAGACAAATCAATAACATTTTAGCAACAGGAACAGGTATTGCTTTAGTCATTACTGCGTTGTTAGGCATTTTGTTGGCACAGACCATTACACGTCCGATTTCAGATATGCGTAAACAAGCATTAGCGATGGCCAAAGGGAATTTTTCTCGAAAAGTAAAAGTATATGGATACGATGAAATTGGACAACTTGCGCTGAGCTTTAATAACTTAACGAAAAAGTTGCAAGAAGCGCAAGCGACGACAGAAGGAGAGCGTCGTAAATTAGAATCGGTATTGACGCACATGACAGACGGTGTCATTGCGACCGATCGAAAAGGGAGAATTATTTTAATTAACGATGCGGCGCTAAATATTTTAAATGTTTCACGTGAAACAGTGTTATCCGCCCCTATTGTGACGGTATTAGGATTAGATGAACAATATACGTTTGACACGCTCATTGAAGAGCGTGAAACGTTAATTTTAGATTTTAGTACCGACGAAGACATGTACATTTTACGTGCCTCTTTATCTGTGATTCAAAAAGAAAAAGGGTTTGTGAACGGCTTAATCGTTGTATTGCACGATATTACAGAACACGAAAAAATTGATCGCGATCGGCGGGAATTTGTTGCGAATGTTTCACATGAATTGCGAACGCCGCTAACAACGATGCGCAGTTATTTAGAGGCGCTCGCAGATGGAGCATGGCGGGATGAGGAGATTGCCCCGAGATTTATTGAGGTGACGCAAAATGAAACAGAACGAATGATTCGTCTTGTCAATGACTTGTTGCAGCTTTCTAAGCTCGACAGTAAAGACTATAAATTGAAAAAAACACGCGTACATTTTATCCCGTATTTCCATAAAGTCATTGATCGATTTGAATTAACAAGAAAAGAAAATGTTTCGTTTGTTCGAGACTTTCCAGATGAGAAAATGGTTGTGTATATGGATGAAGATAAAATTACCCAAGTGCTCGATAACATTATTTCTAACGCCCTAAAATATTCTCCACAGGGAGGAACGATTACGTTTCGTGTAAAGAAAAAAGAGAGCTATATTGAAGTAAGCGTGAAAGATGAAGGGGTCGGCATTCCAAAATCGGATTTATCTAAAATTTTTGAGCGCTTTTACCGCGTAGACAAGGCTCGCTCACGGAAATTGGGTGGAACAGGACTAGGTCTTGCCATTGCAAAAGAAGTTGTCGTCGCACATGGTGGACGTATTTGGGCGGAAAGTCAAGAACGGAAAGGAACAACGATTTACTTTACTTTGCCGATTGAACAACAGAAAAAAGGATGAAAACGATGAAATATGAAACGATCAAGTCGATTGTATTGGCGATTCTAGTATGTACGAGCGTTTTTTTAACGTGGAGTTTATGGACGTATCAGCCGAAATATGACTTTATTGAAAACGCAAAATATATTCAAAACGTCCCTGTCAGCAATGTTGCCGTTGATTATAGCACAGTCATTCAGCCGCGTTATATTTTTATTCATAAAAATGAACAACATTATGGTATGACCCATCACTCGGACATTTATAAATTTATGAAGGAAATGAAAAATTGGACGTTCGATCATTTTGAAAATATATCAAACACAATGAAAAAAGAACAATTTCTCTCGTTTATCCATGGGAAAGGAAAAATTGAAATTATTTATCCAGATGACATACCGATTGAAATGTATCGAGCGATGTTTCAGTTTGAAGACAAAGACATCGAAAAAGTTCATTTTGATCGCATCATTATCCCGATGAATGAAAATAAAGAAGAAATAAATGTCTACTTCGTATCTGCTAGTGAAAAGCGTATATATAAAGCGGTTGTTCAAAATGTGGTGATTGAACGTTTAAAACAAACATATTATGCAGAGGCAGAGCAATATACACCGTTTTTATCATATGACATTAGCGAAACAAAGTCGTTATTTTTGCCAGCTCGTCCGCTCGTATTAAACCGATTGCAATACTATATGGACGAATTAAGTGCGGATCGTTTTAAAGATGCGTTATTTACAGACCCGAGTTTTGTGAAAAAAGATGTGCTCAATTTTGGTGAGGAATATACAGATGGTTCGCGTTTAATGGATGTGGATTTATCGAAGAAATTGCTTCTATATGTCAATCCAGCAGCTCGTGGAGAGACACGAACGTTCGATCCAACGATTTTACAAAAAAGTATCGATTTTGTAAACGATCATGGTGGCTGGACGGATACGTATTATTTTGATCGTTTAGACGAAAACGGTAGAAAAGTGACATTTCGTTTGTTTGCCAATGGTTATCCTGTATTTAATCGTTACGGAATGGCAGAAATTATACAAATATGGGGGGAAAATGAGATTATCAATTATCAACGTCCGTTGTTTACATTAGCTATCCCCGACCGTGTGAGCTTACCAATTACACTTTCGTCTGGATATGAAGTCATTGATCAATTGAAAAAACAAAAAAATATTCAACACGAGTTCATTGATGACATCACGATCGGTTATGAACTCATTCGTGATTTGGAGCGAGAAAATATCGTTATGTTAGAGCCGAGCTGGTACTGTTTGTATAATGGAACGTGGCGAAAAATTGTAATGACGACAGATGAACGAAGAGGGGATATCATTGGATTGGAGTAAAACGAAAACGATTTTTATTATTACATTCCTCATTCTTGATATATTTTTAGGTTATCAATTTATTCAGAAAAAAAATAGCAGTCAGCTTGATGTGATTTTAGAAGCGACCATCGAAGAACAGCTCGAAGCGGATGGCATTACATATGTCGATTTACCAAAAGAAATAACAAAAGCGACGTATGTGAGCGGAAAAAGTAAAACATTTACGGAAGAAGAAGTGAACAAATTGCCAAACCAACAAGTTGAAGCGGCAAACGAAACCGTTTTGCAAGCTCATTTTGTTAAACCTGTTCCGCTACAAGACCCAAAAGACGGTTACCGTTTAACAGAGTTTTTAAGACAAAATATAATTGCAGGTGATCAATATACATTTTGGAAGTATGATGAAGACTTACAAGCGCTCATTTATTTTCAACAATATGAAGGGAAAACTATTTATAAAAATGTGAGTAGTATGTTGCTTATTTATGTGAATGATCGAAATGAAATGGTTGGCTATGAACAAACGTTGCTTATTGATTTAGAGAAAAACGAGAAAAAACAAGAAATTTTGCCGGCGATTAAAGCGTTAGAGACGTTGTATAAGCGAAATTACTTAAAGCCAGGCGATCGAGTAACAAAAATCGATCTAGGATATTATGCGCTCGTTCAGTTTACGACTTCGCAAGTATTAACACCGACATGGCACGTTGTTGTGAATGGAAAAACAGATTATTATGTAAATGCATTTGAAGGACAAGTGATTAGCGATGAAAATAAAGTGTTGGAGTGAATAACATGAGGTTTAGCGTTTTAGCAAGCGGCAGTACAGGCAACGCCTTTTATGTAGAAACGAAACGGGAACGATTGCTTGTTGACGCTGGGTTAAGCGGCAAACAATTAGAACGATTATTTGCACATATTGATCGCCACATTCAAGATGTCACAGGTGTTTTAGTGACACATGAACATAGCGACCATATTAAAGGTCTAGGCGTCATTGCTCGAAAGTATCGCCTTCCGATTTATGCGAATGAAAAAACATGGAAAGCGATGGACGGGCTCATTGGTGACATACCATCTGAACAAAAATTTATTTTTCCAACTGGTACCGTTCGGACGTTTGGAGATATAGATGTTGAGTCATTTGGTGTATCGCACGATGCTGCCGAGCCGATGTTTTATGTGTTTCATCATGAGGGAAAAAAGCTAGCGCTCATTACAGATACAGGGTATGTGAGTGAACGTATGAAAGGTATCATTCGTCAGGCAGATGTGTTCGTATTTGAAAGCAACCATGATGTTGAGATGTTGCGTATGGGGAAATATCCGTGGAACATTAAAAGACGGATTTTGAGCGACATCGGACATGTATCCAATGAGGACGCAGGCCTTGCGTTGGCAGACGTCATTGGTGATCAAACAAAGCGCATTTATTTAGCTCATTTAAGCCAAGATAACAATATGAAAGAATTAGCGCGAATGACAGTCACTCAAGTACTTGAAAGAAAAGGGATGATTATCGGTGAATTTTTTCAATTGTACGATACGGATCCCGCTCGTCCGACAGCACTTGTCTCCGTATAAATTTCACCGTTTTTTCACCAGCATATTGTATGTATATTGTTAGATGCTTTGGGGAAAAGAAGGTTATAATGGAAAAGGGGTCAATATTTTATAAAGAAAGGACGGGTGAAAGATGGGCTATTATGATGATCATTATGAACATATTCGTCAAAAACAAAAAGGCAATCGTGGGGGAACGTTTTTGGCAGGATTAGTCGGAGCCGTTTTAGGTGGAATGCTTGTCATCGTTGCCATTCCTTCGCTAGTAAAATGGGATGTTTTTCCTTATCAACTTGAACAAACAGAAGAAAAACAGACGACTGTAACGGAACAGCCAAAAATAGAAAAACGCATAGCAGTCGATGTGGTGACTCAGGTTACGAAAGCGGTCAATAAAGTATCGAATGCAGTTGTTGGCATTGTAAATATTCAAGAAGCAAGTTTTTGGTCAGAAGGCGGAGAAGCTGGAACCGGTTCAGGAGTCATTTATAAAAAAGAAGGAAATAAGGCATATATCGTCACGAACCATCATGTCGTTGAAGGTGCTAGCCGTGTGGAAGTCAGCCTAAGCGATGGGACAAAGGTACCAGCTCGTTTGCTTGGCAGCGATGTGTGGACGGACTTAGCTGTATTAGAAATTGACGCAAAACATGTAGTAAGCATAGCCGAATTTGGTAACTCCGATGTCGTAAAAGTAGGAGAACCTGTTATTGCAGTTGGAAACCCACTTGGCTTACAATTTGCAGGCTCTGTAACACAAGGAATCATCTCAGGAGTAAACCGGACCATTCCAATTGATATTGATCGAGATGGCATTCCTGATTGGCATGCGGAGGTACTACAAACAGACGCTGCCATTAACCCAGGAAACAGCGGTGGAGCGCTTGTAAATATCGAAGGTCAAGTCATTGGAATTAACTCGATGAAAATTGCTCAAGAAGCTGTTGAAGGAATTGGATTATCGATTCCGATTAACTATGCGAAGCCAATTATTGCGGATTTAGAGAAATTTGGTCAAGTTCGGCGCCCGTATATGGGAGTGGAGTTACGTTCGTTAAGTGATATTCCAGCGTATCATTGGCAACAGACGCTTCATTTGCCAGCAAACGTCAAAGAAGGCGTAGCTATTTTACAAGTTGTACCGGGCTCGCCAGCTGCGCAAGCCGGATTGCGTGAGTTTGATGTCATTGTAGCGTTAGATGACGAAAAAATCGCTGATGTGATCGAATTAAGAAAACATTTATATAATCGCAAACAAATTGGCGATACGATGAAAGTAACATTTTACCGTGATGGAAAAAAACAAACGGTGACGTTAAAATTAGCAAAACAGTCATTATAATGAAGCGGCAGGGAATCCCCTGTCGTTTCATTCATAAATAAGGGGTGATGCGTTTTGTGGAAATGTTGTGAACAACATATTGAACTCGCTATTGATATGTATGTGGATGAAAAACAACAAGCACCTGAAATATCAACAATTTCTGTGGATAAAGAAGAAGAAATATGCGATTTTTGTGAACAACGTGCTGTATATATAGTAGGGAACTAATGTTTTTACACAATATGTGGGTTTATATTGTGGATATGTGGATAAGTACTGTGGATATTATGTTTGTAAAGTGGGGATCAGTTGTGAATATATGTATTATTGCTGTGGGTAAGTTAAAAGAGAAATATTTAAAGCAAGGAATAGAAGAATATACGAAACGATTGTCTGCCTATGCGAGAATGGAGATCATTGAAGTAGCGGATGAAAAAGCGCCAGAGCAATTCAGTAAACAACAAATGGAGCTCGTAAAAAAGAAAGAAGGCGAGCGTATTTTAGCAAAAGTTACGGATGACATGCATGTTATCGCCTTAGCGATTGAAGGAAAAATGATGTCGTCTGAAGAGTTTGCTCAAACACTTGATCGGTTAGCGACATATGGAAAAAGCAAAATTGCTTTTGTCATCGGTGGTTCGCTCGGCTTAAGCGATGACGTCATGAAACGAGCAAATGCATCACTTTCATTTTCAAAAATGACATTTCCACATCAACTCATGCGTCTCATTTTAACCGAGCAAATTTACCGCGCGTTCCGTATCAATCGGGGAGAACCGTATCATAAGTAGGAAAAAAACTTGGGGATATGGAGGAAGATAGCTCTCATTCACATTACCGGTGGATAAATCATGTTCTGTTTCTTGATTGTTATACAGAAGATAGACCAGTATAAATGATTTTGATTTGTGGTAACTATATATGCACTTTGTAGCATTAACATAGGCAATCCTTATTTTTCGACAGTCGAAAAACATGAGGTTAAACTTCTAAGCTAAATTTATACTGTCCAATTTTCGGATTGCAGTTCGGCATGACAGGTCATTTAGCAGATTTTAGTCGAAAAATGTCGAAAAAATGTATATTTTCTTTCTTTTTTTGGTAAATTTGAGATAAAAGAAGCAGGCTTGAAGAAATTTACTTATCGCGAATTTGATCCACATGACTATATACATCCAAATTGACATTTTAACCTCTGATTTACGCAGTACACCCGATGCGGCGCAACACCTCATCCGGGTGTTGTAGAACGTACTGTTCAAAGCGAGTAATGGATTGGGCAATGTCGTTTTGATCCTTGTGAAAAACGTTGGCAATCACTTCATCTTTCAACCACTTCCACAGCCGTTCAATCGGGTTCAACTGTGGAGAATACGGTGGCAAAAAGATGAAATGAAATGCATCGCCTTCCTCGCCATCAAGAAAGGCTTGCACCATCTTGGCATGATGAATGCGTGCGTTGTCCAACACAAGTACGAGGAATCGGTCCGTATATTTCTCTTTCAATCGGCGCAAAAAGTCAAGGAACGTTTCGGCATTGGCGGATGAAGCACGATGGAAAACCACATCGCCTTGTTGCACGTCGACTGCACCAAAAATGGAAACGTGATCATGATGACCGTAGCTTGGCACTTGTTTTTGATTTCCTACTTCTGCCCATGTCGTACGAAGCGCTTGATACGCGCGAACATGCGTTTCGTCCACATAAAACATGGTGACGTTCTCGGTGATTAGTTTTTTTTTATAAATTCGAGTTCCTTTTGAAAAGCCGCTTGATGTTCTGGATTCCCTTTCACAAGCTTATAAGTCGGACGTGTCCATGACAAACGAAGACGATGCAATAACTTACGAATGCCTTCACGTGACATCGAAACGCCATAGGTATGTTGGATGTAAGATTGTAAAATACGCGTGTTCCATGATGAAGCAATGCCCCAGCCAGCATCCACAGGTGTAGTAGTTAACACGAGTTGTCTGATTTCTTGTTGTTGTTCTTCCGTAAGAAATGGCACACGACCAGGCGGCAACCGACGATCGAGTAGATGATCGAGCCCACCCTCATTAAAACGTGCAACGTAGAGGGCAACCGATTGACGGCATACATTGACCATTTTGGCGACATCTTTACCGAGGTGACCTTCCATGACAAGACGAACAGCGGTCACCCGAACACGAAGAGAAGCATCTTTGATTTTCCGTTCTTGTTTCCGAAGTGTTCGAGGCGTCCAGCCGTGATCATTTGTAATTTTAAGACGTTTCATGTCCTTTCCGCTCCTTTTACACATGAGTATTTAGGAGCAGTATAGCCATGAAAAAAGGGGTTCATACAGAAGTCATGGTTTTAAGGTGCATGTATATACTTAAATTTTGAATGGAGGTGTACTATTCTATCTGTGCTATAAAAAGGTATTAAATTAATAAAATTACTGAAACTACTTAGTAGTATCAAAAGATCTATGAAAGTTTAAAAGTCAGCATAGATTTTTGAAGCATGAACAGATTTCTCAGAATAAACAGTAATTATCAAGGTATTTAAGCTATTTCACTAAGATGTTTTTTGACACTATGATGAAAAAGAAGTGTAAAATGAAAATATTGTAATGAAAAATCACACAAGCCATTTTATTTTACAAAATCGCCATTTGGAATTTTGAACGGATCAATTTTTAATAAAGTGGTTAAAAAGCAATCATTTAGAAGAAAATTTTCAACAAATTATAAGAGGAGTGGATAGTGAAATGAATGTCAAACAGATAAAAAGAATTGCATCCATTTCCATAGTCATTCCAATTTTTTCTTCTCTTCGACTTTAGAGACATTCGCTATTAGTCAGTCAAAAGATTACAGTATTCCCGGGGGACAAGGGACTCTGACTTCAAATGTGTGGCGTTCTACTTCACCGACTTATTCTGGAAATACTATACAATGGGATTGGCAAGTTTCAGCAGTGTACAGTGGTGATAAAACAGTAGAAATGATTAAAACCGAGTGGTATAGTTCTGCTTCTTTGAGAAATTCCGCTTCTATTACGATGGGTGTTTCTGGGGATGGAGCTACTGCAGGGGTATCATCATCTTGGCAGACTATCCAAACAAAATCTAAATATTGGGAAAATAGTAATGGAGCAAAAAGCTCTTTTTGGCGCTCCAACATTGTTATTTCGCCTTACAAAGATTATCGCTCTGACACAATCTCTACCATTAACACAGCTTATGTAAAATTACAGGGAGATCCGAGAACTTTTTATATTTCGGCAGGGGTTTAATCGTCGACTTTTGTTAACTGTTATATGCATATAAGTTCATATATTAATCTTCCATTCATGTAGCACACCCAACGCGGTGTAACACCTCATCAGGGTGTTGTAAGATATACTGTTCAAAGCGAGTAACAGACTGAGCAATGTTATTTAGTTTTTTATTAAAAAACACCAAAAAATAAAAAATACAAAGTATAGTTTCACGTAAATGTTTAGTGAGCATATACGTTCATGGGCAGGGTATCTCGTCACTTTCGGGATACCCCAAAATAAATTTTAAATTATGGGATGAGAGTGATGAAAAGGGTCTTTCTTCTCTTTATTGTTATGATTCTTTCTTTTCTTTTTGGATGCGATACAGTGAGTACCAAACAAAAGGAATACGTTACAATTCCTGTCTGCTCTGAGAATAAAGAATGCAAAATTTTGTATCATCAATTTACGCAGAAGCTGATCGCTTATAATTTAGTAACGCATACAATCGAGCAGCAAACAAATCAACCAAATTATTTCGTTTATGCATTTCCGACAAAAAGTTCATATTATACAGCTGGAGATAGTATAAGTGGAAATTTTAGTATTTTCACGGTTAAAGGGAATGAGATTGAGATATTATATAGTGGAGGAAAAGGAGAAGCTATTTTCCCGCTAGCCAATGATGAAAGTTATTATGTCTTTATTAAAATGTCTTTGGACGACGAAGGGAGAGAAATAAGCCGAACGATTGCTCGTTGGGATGAGAGAAAGAAGAGTTTGATCGAGTATTCGCATGTAAAAGGGCTTATATCTTATGGTGCGATCATAGGTAAGGAACTTTACTACACGGTTTACAACCTTGATAACGACGACTATACAATGTACGCTTTAGATTTGTCTAATGAAAACAACCAACCACGGTTAGTTGAAACCGACCTAAAGGCAGGACAGCTTTATGTCATCGATGGGACGTTATATCGTTCGGATAGGGAGAAAATATATGCAGATAATGGTAGGATATTTAAAAAGAAGTCGATAAATTATATTGATAAAGAAAATCGATTACTTATACAAATATATCCGGATAAAGATGCAGATTTAGTATTAGACATTATAGGGGTTGAAACGAATGAGAAAATCGCGTCTGTGAAGAATGTTATTGATTTTTCCACGGAGCAAGGGAAGGTCATTGTTTACAGTCTAGAGGGAAAGAAAGAGATTATTGTCCGATAGAAAAAGGAGAATAAAAGGTGATTACGTTAAAACATGTAACTAAATGTTTTAATAAAAAGAAAGTACTTGATGATGTAACATTTGAATTTAAAAATGAGCAAATATATGTGATTAGAGGGGAAAGTGGTTGCGGCAAAACGACGTTGTTGAATATTATGGCAGGTTACATAGATGTGGATGAGGGAAAAGTAGAAAAAAAAGAGGGTGTAAAAGTGGAATACCTTTTTCAAGACGATCTATTATTTTCTAACTTAACTGTAAGAGAGAACATGTATATAAAATATGCTGCTATTTGCAAAGATGCTCGATATTTTGAGCAAAAATCATCAGAAGCGCTAGCCCGATTTTGTATTGACAATTTGGCTAATCAGAAAATCGCTGTGTTATCCGGCGGTGAAAGGCGTCGTGTACAGCTGGCTCTTTTATCTATGAGTGACCCGAATGTCGTTTTACTTGATGAACCTTTATCAAGGTTAGATCAATTAAATCAATACCGTATTGCAGGCATGATCTCAACGATTTTTGCTCATAAATTATGTATTATCGTAACCCATGAGGGTGTAGAGCTTTTTTCAGATGCCACTCGATTAACAATGACAGGAGGAAAATTACATCATGGATAAAAAAATAAAAAAGCAAGTGGCGAAGCTCATATTAAAGAAGTCAAATGCGTATTTAAAGATATCTATTGCAATATTTCTACTATCTCTTTTCCTAGTCTCGACATCGTTTCTTTTTCTATTTAAACAATATATACAAGTAGATAAAGATTTTATAAGCAATGAAAATGTACGGATGATAGAAATTACAGGAAAAACTGAACAGAACAATCATGCACGTTCACTAAAGTTTAATGACGAAAATGAACTGGAATACATTCTTTCTGCATATAAAGGTATACATATTTATAAAATGTATCAACTAAACTTTGGTGTTGAGGATGAAGAAGGAAGCACGTATTTTATTTATGGAGTAGATGAAGAGGCTGCACATTTTTTGGGTGACTGTCAGTTGGATGTTGGTTTCGCTTGTTCAAAACTAAAGACGTCAGAAATAACGTTACAAATTCCTGTCGTTCAGATAGAGGATGGGGGAATGAGTAGCTACTCTCGTGCTAATTTCCTTGTGAAGAATAAGCAAGGAATTCTTCAGAAAAATCCTTTTACTTTATATACTGAAGATCAAGGTATGTTTAGAAGCCATACATTATATGTTGGGAACCAAACATTTCAAAAAATAATCGAAACGTCCTTCAATACAGATTGGATGAAGTTTAAGAGAGAATACGATCGAGATAATCCTTTTGGTGTCCAAATATTAAAAAGTATGTACATTTATGTAGATAACATATCGCATATTGAACGCATCGCCGGAAGGCTTGAAGAATATGGGTATCAAGTTCGTTATGCATTTAAAGCGTTTGATAATTTTACGTTGTCAATCCGAAATACAGCTATCACTGCTTCATCACTATCAGCAGTAATAGTTCTTATTGCAGCCGCGCACCTCATTTTTTCTTTTCGAGCCTATTTACAAGTACAGCAAAAAGATATGGGGATATTAAAACAATATGGATACAGTTCGGAGAACGTTAAATCCATATATGCACATAATATTTTCAGTGTTTTTAAGAAAGTAGTAGCTATTATACTTGTATACTCAATTGCTATCGGTATATACTTTATCCCTTTTTACCGATTTATGTATATTGTATATGTATTGATTATCCTATTAGTCGTTATATTGCTGGTTTATCGAATAATTGTGAAAAACTTTTTGCAGTCCTATTGTTCTAAAAATATGATTGACTTATTAAAGCTAAGCAAGGAGTTTGAGTAAACGACAAGTTGAACTTTGTGTTTTGTAGGAACAGGAAGAACCACCTCTGAATAAAACCTTATATACAATACGGTGAACCGTATCATAAGTAAAATAAGAGGATGGCAAAAGCTATCCTCTTATTTGCGATGCATTTTAAACTGTAAAAACAATTCATTGTAATACGCAAGCATGCTTTTACCGAGATTTTCATATACTTCAAGCTTATCAGCAAGCTGTTCGCTTGGATAAAAACGTTCGTCTTCAACAATCTCTTTCGGCAAGTATTCAAGCGCTTTTTTATTTGGTGTCGAGTAGCCGACGTATTCGGCATTTTGGGCAGCGTTTTTCGGATCAAGCATAAAGTTAATAAATTGATGAGCACCTTCAATGTTTTTCGCTGTCTTTGGAATGACCATATTATCAAACCATAAATTTGTTCCTTCTTTTGGGATTACATAATCGAGCCGTTCGTTTTCCCACATGATTTCCGCCGCATCTCCCGACCAAACAATGCCGATGGCTGCTTCTTCGTTTGCAAGAAGCATTTTAATTTCGTCGCCGACGATCGCTTTGACGTTTGGCATGAGGGCATCTAGTTTTTGTTTTGCTTGTTGTAAATGCGTTTTATTTGTATCGTTAAGTGAATAATGTAAACTATTTAGTGCCATGCCCATAATTTCACGTGCACCATCAACAAGTAAAATTTGATTTTTAAATGATGGATCCCATAAATCGTTCCAGCTTGTAATTTCTTTTCCGCCAAGTAGTGCGCGATTGTAGACGATGCCGACCGTTCCCCAAAAGTAAGGAATGGAATATTCATTACCAGGATCAAACGATAAGTTTAAAAAACGCTCATCAATATAGCGCAAGTTTGGGATTTTTGAATGATCGATCGGCAACAATAACCCTTCCTCTTTCATTTTGCTGATGGCGTATTCTGACGGCACAGCGACATCAAATGTCGCACCACCTTGGGAAATTTTTGTCATCATCGCTTCGTTTGAATCAAACGTTTGGTAAATGACTTTGAAACCTGTTTCTTTTTCAAATTTTTTAATGAGCGCAGGATCAATATAGTCGCCCCAGTTATAAATCGTTAACGTATTAGCTCCCCCATACCCTTTGGACGATTCAATCGTTTTTGTGACATAAAGCAAACTAAAAGCAATGAGCCAAACAAGTAAAAAAAGCGACACTACTTTTTTCATTTTTGTCCCGTTACAGAAAACTTATAAAACTTTATAAAGCATCTACAATTCTTTACAAAGTTTTTGTTTCCTTCCTTGTT
>NZ_JBTZSY010000018.1:0-48337 GCF_054815885.1 Anoxybacillus sp. TBDG-1 | reverse complement strand
ATAACCAAAAAAATCGGTCGAGAAAAAAATCTCCCACAAAGTCTTGACTCAAACAGTATATAATTATATAATGATAAATGGATAGAGGAGGGAGGTATATGCACGACTTTGAAGAAACCGCAGCAATTTTAAAACGATTAGGAGATAAAACAAGATTAGCGATTATGACTATACTAAACGAAACAGATTGTTGTGTATGCGAGCTCGTTGACATTTTACAAATGAGCCAACCAGCTATTAGCCAGCATTTAAGAAAATTAAAAGACAACGGTTTAGTGAGAGAAACAAAAAAAGCGCAATGGGTATTTTATTCACTAAACAAACAACATGCGTTTTATCCGCTTGTTCGAAGTATTTTAGCTCACTTACCAGATCAAAAAGAACACATTCATCGACTTGAGAAAAAAGGAATGCGCATTCGTTGCGAATAAAAAGAAAGGAGTGGTTTTTTGCTTTCCGTTATCCTTGCCTCATTAATTTTTATTATCACCCTTGTATTTGTCATTTGGCAACCACGTAACTTATCAATTGGTTGGTCGGCTTGCGGTGGTGCCTTATTAGCGTTGCTCGTTGGAGTCGTCGATTTTCAAGATGTTGTTGATGTGACGAACATCGTCTGGAATGCAACACTTGCTTTTATTGCAATTATTATTATTTCCTTAATTTTAGACGAGATTGGCTTTTTTGAATGGGCAGCATTACATATGGCGCGTGCTGCTAAAGGAAATGGTATCCGCATGTTTGTATTTGTTTCCATTCTTGGAGCGCTTGTTGCAGCATTTTTCGCTAATGACGGTGCAGCACTCATCTTAACACCCATTGTATTGGCAATGGTGCGTGCATTGCAATTTGATGAACGAAATGTATTGCCTTTCATTTTAGCGAGTGGGTTTATTGCTGATACGACATCGTTGCCACTTGTCGTCAGCAATCTTGTCAATATTGTATCAGCGGATTTCTTCCGTATTAGTTTTGGTGAGTATGCATCACGTATGATCGTTCCAAACTTTTTCTCGCTCGCAGCGAGCATCGGAGTGTTGTATTTATATTTCCGAAAAGATATTCCGAAACGTTATGATTTATCACATGTCAAACAACCGTACGAAGCAATTAAAGACGTGCGCATGTTTCGATTGTCGTGGATCGTTCTTGCTGTTTTATTAGTCGGTTATTTTGTCGGTGAACTTGTAAACATCCCTGTTTCATTTATTGCTAGTGCTGTCGCATTATTATTTTTATGGATGGGGAGACGTAGTCCTGCTGTACATGTGAAACAAATATTAAAAGGAGCACCTTGGGCTGTCGTCTTTTTCTCCATTGGGATGTATGTTGTAGTATACGGACTACGCAACGTCGGCTTGACGACCATTCTAGCTAATATCATTGAAACGGCAGCGAATCAAGGGCTGTTTGTTGCGACAATTGCCATGGGATTTATTGCAGCCATTTTGTCATCTGTGATGAACAACATGCCAACAGTCATGATTGATGCGCTAGCTATTGCGGATACAAATACAACTGGAATCATTCGTGAAGCACTAATTTATGCGAATGTGATCGGTTCAGATTTAGGTCCGAAAATTACGCCAATCGGTTCACTTGCTACGCTTCTTTGGTTACATGTCCTCTCAACAAAAGGCGTTAAAATTACGTGGGGTACTTATTTTAAAAATGGGTTAATTTTAACTATCCCAACATTATTTATTACTCTCGTTGGGTTATATATGTGGTTACTTATTATTTATTAAAAGGAGTCGAGCGCAATGGAAAAGAAAGTAATTTATTTCTTATGTACAGGAAACTCTTGCCGTAGCCAAATGGCAGAAGGATGGGCTAAAAAATTCCTCGGAGATAAATGGGAAGTGTATAGTGCTGGTATTGAAGCGCATGGTCTTAATCCGAACGCTGTCAAAGCGATGAAAGAAGTAGGTATCGATATTTCGAACCAAACATCTGATGTCATCGATCCAGAAATTTTAAACAAAGCCGATTTAGTTGTTACATTATGCGGACATGCGGCGGATCACTGTCCAGTAACACCACCACATGTCAAACGTGTTCATTGGGGATTTGACGATCCAGCGAAAGCAGAAGGAACAGAGGAAGAAAAATGGGCCATCTTCCAGCGCGTCCGCGATGAAATTGGTGCACGAATTAAGCGTTTTGCTGAGACGGGGGAATAAGAAAAAAGCCGGAGATTTTCCGGCTTTTTTTAATATTTTTTAATATAATGAAAATATATTGTTTTCAAATAAGAAAGAACATAAAATGAATACAAGTAAACTAGCTTATTTAGAGGTGGGGGAAGTTATGATCCGCTCCAATTTATGTTGCTTCCGAATCCCCAAGCGCGTTTCGAGCGATAATTAATAAAATACCGACACAATTGGATCACATCTTTCATATCGCTATTCATGACGGAGTTGGTGATGTTGTCACAAAGCTTCGTTCATACATAATCCACATATTATAAATATCATTTTGTTCGTTTCATAGCAACGAGGAGACATCATCGTCCTCGTTGCTATTTTCCTTTGTGATGATCATATTAACAACAGATAAGGGGAATCTGCTATGCTAACTAAAAATATAAAAACAAATATAAAAACGTACATTTTTTTATTTTTAACGACTACGATTTGGGGGGGTGCCTTTGTTGCTGGAAAAATCGCAACGACGACTTTACATCCTGTGTCAGTTGCTTTTTTTCGTTTTTTCGGTGCTAGTTTGATTTTGTTTCCATTATTGTACTGGCAAGAGCCGAATAGACCAACTCCGACGAGAAAAGATTGGATCGTGTTAGCGCTCCTCGGTTTAACGGGAGTGTTTTTATACAACATTTTCTTTTTTATAGCTACAAAATATGCACCAATTGTCAAAAGTTCATTAATCATTGCTGTCAATGCTCCATTGATTACATTGTTATCTGCAATATTTTTGAAAGAAAAATTGAACGCCAGAAGTATATTTGGCATGTTAGTAGCTTTATTTGGAGCTGTATATATCATTACAAACGGTCATCCGTCCGTACTTATCGAACTCGGTGTTGCTCCGATCGATCTTGTGCTAGCAGGAGCATGTCTGAGTTGGAGCGCATACTCCGTTATTGGAAAAGTGGCTATGAAAAAATATAGTCCACTTGCAGCAACCACGTACGCAACAGGTTTTGGAACGCTCTTTTTAGCCCCATTTGCGCTATATTATACTTCTTTGGCTTCCATTAAAGCGAGCGAATGGGAAGTGTGGGTAAGCATTTTATACGTCGCTGTCATTGTTTCGGTCGTTAGCTTCGTATGGTGGTATAACGGCATTCAAAAAGTCGGTGCATCCACATCTTCTATTTTTATTAATGTAATGCCTATCTCGGCTGCGGTGATGGGAACCATTTTCTTCGATGAGCAATTGACGCACGTGCACGTCGTCGGTGCGCTATTCGTCTTCGGTGGGATTTTATTCAATATGTATAACAAACAATAGAAAAAAGAAACACCGTCGAAAAAAATATTACGGCATGACGGAGAGACTATGCTACAAATAAAACGATTATCGGAATGTACGTTAGAAGAAGCGGTACGGGCTTTGAACGCTGGATTCAAAGAAAAAAATTTACTTTATTGACTGCGTACTATAGTCCAAGGTTTATACTTAATTTGGGGGTGACGATGTGTATCGGATTAGCGAATTAGCCAAACGGTGTGGTGTGAATAAAGAAACGATCCGCTATTATGAAAAACGGCAGCTACTTCCACTCCCTGTACGAACAGAAGCAGGGTATCGTTTATATTCAGAAAGAGATGCAAAGCGCGTCCAATTTATTAAACGTCTGCAACAGCTCGGATTTTCGTTAACAGAAATTCACCAACTGCTTGGCGTTGTCGATCAAGATAAAGAAAGATGTGCAAATATGTATGAGTTTGTATCGAAAAAACGAAACCAATTGCAAAGACAAATTAAAGACTTACAGCGAATGGAACAAGTGCTACAAGACTTGCAAAATCGATGCCCGAGCGAAAAAGCATTATATGAGTGCCCGATTATTGATTCATTTGAGGAGGAATGAGCACCATGAAAACGTATACGATGCATATTAAGGGGATGACGTGTCCAAGCTGTGAAAAACACATTGCTTCGATTCTTGAACAAATCGGCTCAAAACGTATTCATGTTAGTTTTCGCCGTGGAGAAGCGATGTTTGAACTTCCTCACGCCAACGTGGAAACAGCAAAACAAGCCATAGCGGCAGCTGGTTACGAACCAATAGAAGTAGTGGAAAGAGCAGAAGAAACATATGACTATATCATCATCGGTTCTGGCGCGGCCGCTTTTGCTTCGGCGATTGAGGCGAGAAAATATGGCGCAAAAGTAGCGATGATCGAACGGGAAACGGTAGGAGGAACATGTGTAAATATCGGTTGTGTACCTTCGAAAACGCTGCTTCGGGCAGGGGAAATTAACTTCCTTGCGAAAAATCCTCCGTTCGCTGGACTGCATACGTCTGCAGGGGCTGTGAATTTAGCCGCATTAGTCGAGCAAAAAAATGAATTAGTCCAACACCTACGCCAAACGAAATATGTGAATCTTATCGACGAATATGGATTTACGCTTATTCAAGGGGAAGCAGCATTTGTCGACGAAAACACAGTAGAAGTCAATGGGAAAAAATTATCAGCGAACCGCTTCCTTATTGCCACAGGTGCTTCTCCGACCATCCCGAATATCCTTGGACTTGCGGATGTGGATTACATGACAAGCACGACGCTACTCGAACG
The DNA here is from genome assembly GCF_054815885.1 of Anoxybacillus sp. TBDG-1. Taxonomy (NCBI): domain Bacteria; kingdom Bacillati; phylum Bacillota; class Bacilli; order Caryophanales; family Anoxybacillaceae; genus Anoxybacillus; species Anoxybacillus sp. TBDG-1. The sequence continues at coordinate 43,568 of NZ_JBTZSY010000018.1, read as the reverse complement.
AAAGGAAGTACCGAAACGATTAGCGGTCATCGGTTCTGGTTATATTGGTATCGAACTTGGTCAACTGTTTCATCATCTTGGTTCTGACGTTACGTTGATGCAACGAAGCCCTCGACTATTAAAAACGTACGATCGAGAAATCTCCAAAGCAATGACAGAAGCGCTCACGAGTCAAGGTATTCGCCTTCTCACGGGAGTGTCCTTTGAACGCATTGAACAAGACGGAAATGTGAAAAAAATATATATCGAAGTCGATGGAAAAAAACAAGTAGTCGAAGCGGATGAGTTGCTCATTGCTGCTGGGAGAACACCGAATACTAAGGCGTTGCGTTTGGAAGCAGCTGGAGTAAAAACCGATTCGCGTGGCGAAATTATCGTTAATGACTATTTACAAACGACAAATCCGTATATTTACGCGGCAGGCGATGTCACACTTGGCCCACAATTTGTCTATGTCGCCGCATACGAAGGAACGATCGCCGCAGCGAACGCGATTGGTGGGCAACATAAAAAAATTCAGCTGGACACCATCCCAGCGGTTACGTTTAGCTCTCCAGCAGTCGCAACCGTAGGGCTAACGGAACAGCAAGCAAAAGAAAGCGGATACGAAGTAAAAACGTCTGTTTTGCCGTTAGAAGCTGTCCCAAGAGCAATAGTGAATTACGAAACAACGGGTGTTTTTAAATTAGTCGCGGATGCAAAAACAGGAAAATTACTAGGAGCTCACATTGTCGCGGAACATGCAGGGGAAGTCATTTATGCAGCGACACTCGCAGTCAAATTCGGCTTAACCATCGATGACCTTCGTGAAACGCTTGCCCCTTATTTAACGATGGCAGAAGGATTAAAGCTAGCGACGTTAACGTTTGACCAAGATGTCGGAAAATTATCTTGTTGCGCAGGATAAGCCACTTCCAGATGGAAGCGGCTCTAGTTTTCTTTCTTATTTAACGCTTGTTTTAACAAATCACCTAAACTTGTACCAAACGAATCGTTCTCGGCACTATATTTTTTCAATAATGCTCGTTCCTTATGTCCAACTTTCGCTTTGTTCTGTTCTTCGGCTTTTTCGATGACGTTACAAGAGCGGCATTGGAAGTAGGCTCCTGCTTTTCCTTCATGAATTTCCATCCGCTTTTTACATTGTGGACAGCGTCGGTTTGAAAGCTTTGGATCCTTTCGTTTTCGGAATCGGCATCCTATATTCGAGCATACAAGCATGCGTCCTTCTTTTGTCGACCGTTCTTTTAAAAACGAACCGCATTCTGGACACATCGAGCCAGTTAAATTATGAGCGCGATACGTTCGTTCACTTTGTTTTATTTCCGCTATCAACCGCTCTGTTTGCTTGCGGATGTTTTGAAGGAAAGCTTTCGGGTCACCGTTTCCGCGGGCGATTGCTTCTAATTCTTTTTCCCACTTTGCAGTCAACTGCGGTGATTTTAATTCCTCGTTTACAAGTTCAATTAATTGTTTTCCTTTCGGTGTTGGATAAAACCGCCCATTTTTTCGCTCGACCGTTTCTGTTTCGACGAGGCGTTCAATAATGTCAGCGCGCGTCGCTGGCGTACCTAGTCCGTATTTTTCCATTTGCAACAAAAGATCTGCTTCCGAGTAGCGAAGAGGAGGTTCTGTTAACGCTTCTTTTTTCTCTAACCTAACAGACACCGTTTGCCCTTTTGTAAACGTAGGGAAAGCTACTTTTTCCTCTTGCTTTTCTAAAACGCGACGAAATCCTACATTTACTACTCGCGTTTCGCGGGCGACAAATGCTTCGCCAGAGATATCAAAAACAACATGAACCGTTTCGTATTCGCACGCCGGATAGAAAAGCGCTAAAAAGCGGCGGGCAATTAAGTCATATAGTTTGCGCTCATCAGCAGAAAGCTTGTCGATGTCAAATCGTTCTTCCGTCGGGATAATCGCATGATGGTCGGTTACTTTTTCGTTATCAAAAACTCGTCGAGCCATCACTTTCCCTTTATGTTTTAAAAGAGGGGTAATTTCGTCTACATACCCAGATTTCATTGCCTTTAGTCGATCAAACATCGTGTTTTCCATATCGGTCGTTAAGTAGCGCGAATCGGTACGCGGATAGGTGACGAGTTTATGCTGTTCATATAGTCGTTGTAACACGTTTAACGTTTTTTTCGCGGAAAAGCCAAATCGCTTGCTTGCTTCCCGTTGTAATTCGGTTAAGTCGTAGGGGAGTGGCTGCGCTTCTTTTTTTGCCTTTCGTTCGACAGAAATAACGCTTGCTTGCTTGTTTTTTAGTTTTTCATATAGCTGTTCCGCTGTTTCTTTCAAAAATATCCGCTTTTCTCCGTTATGCTCTAAAGTGGCAGCAACAGATCCAATATTCGCATGAATTGTCCAATATGGTACTGGTTTAAACGACTGAATTTCTTTTTCCCGCTCCATCATCATCGCAAGTGTCGGTGTTTGGACACGACCCGCAGAAAGGGGTTCATTGTATTTGGTCGTTAACGCTCTCGTCACATTTAACCCAATCAGCCAATCCGCTTCTGCACGGCAAACAGCTGATTCATATAAACGATCAAACTGTTTTCCTGTTTTTAAATGTTGAAACCCGTCGCGAATAGCTTGATCAGTTTGTGACGAAATCCAAAGGCGAAGGAGCGGTTTTTTCCATTGGATCTTTTTTAAAATCCACCGTGCAACGAGTTCACCTTCTCGTCCAGCATCGGTGGCGATAATGCAGTTTTTAATGTCCCGTCGTTTCGCTAGTGTTTCGATGGCGCGAAATTGATGGCTCGTTTGTCGAATGATGTTGAGACCCATTTTTTCTGGGATAATCGGTAAATCTTCCAGTCGCCACGTTTTATATGCTTGGTTATAATGCTCTGGCATTTTCAACTCAATTAAATGACCAAGCGCCCATGTGACGATATATTTCGATCCTTCAAAGTAATGTTTATGTTGTTCCCGACAACCAAGCACGCGAGCAATTTCCCTTGCCACGCTCGGCTTTTCAGCAAGAACGAGTGATTTCATTTTATATTTTCCTCCTCAACTCAAGACTACTTGTTCAGTATAGCGGAAAGGGGAGAGGTTTGAAAGTAAGAAAAGAACATGTACTGATTGAAAAAATAGGGGGCTTTTATCGTAAATGTACAAAACAATATAAGGTTTATGAAGGACCTTGAAAAAGCTGTTAATGGAGAGTATAGTGCGATTCATTGTTATGCAACATTAGCTAATTTGGCAACAGAAGAAAATATCAGAAAACAAATGCTTGAAATTCGACAGGATGAAATGAAACATTTCCAACAGTTCGAGTATATTTATATGAGTTTGACCGAAAGACGTCCTCAACAGAAGATGATTGAAAGATGCCCAAATGATTATAAAAGCGGACTAGAATTGGCGTTGCAAGACAAACAACAAACAAACCGTCGATTTTTATTTAGAAATGGCAGATCGTTTGGTTTTTATACTATTTTTCCAAAACTTGAATAACAAGAGGGCAGAATAAACCTGCCTTTTTTTCATGTTTACTTTTAAGTTTACATAACATAAATTATAGGAAGTTAATCGAATTAAATCTCATAAAATAAGTAAACTTATATTTTTGAGACAGAAGAAAAAATATAAACCGCAGCTGTTTATGAATTTATCAATATGTTAGCAAACAGCTGCGGTGTATTATGATGAAACAAACACTATATGATCCGTCCTTTCTTATGTCGCTTATGCAATATCCTCATTACAATAGCGAACACCTTTGTATTGAACACGGATCGGGATTTGTTTTTCATGTTCATATTGGCGACATAATTTTTTCGCTTTTATACACGCATCCATCATTCCATCCGCAATAATGACTTCCTCCCATAAGACTGGTTGTTGATGATGTGTGCTAAAAGTAAAAATGTACTGTTTCATACACATCCTCCTTCCTTTTTCTTATTTCTTACTTTATATCCATTTCGTTTATTATTATAATTCAGATCTGTATTACAAGAAAGCTTGAAACTGTTACAACATTGTAAACTTTTACAATACAATTTGTAAATAAAAACAAGCCTAATTGTAAATAAAAACAAGCCTAAGGGTAATCCTTTAGGCTTGTTTACTTTCAACTTATTTGCTAACAGTCATTCGCTCTTTCTCGCGAGTCGGCCAACATTCTACGCCTTTTAGACCTTCAATATCATCAGCATAAAATACAGGGTCTTCGCCACGTTTGCGTTTTGCCATGTAATCATCAAGTGCTTTAAATGCAATACGACCAAGTAAACCGATTGCTACTAAGTTTGTTAACGCCATAAGCGCCATTGCTAAGTCAGCTAAATCCCAAACAATTTGCAAGCTAGCAAGCGCTCCGAAAATAACCATTCCAATTGCTAGTACACGGTAAACGAATAATGCTGTTTTTCCTTTACTAATAAATTCAATGTTTGCTTCACCATAGTAATAACTTCCAATGATCGAACTGAAAGCGAACATGAAAATAGCTGCTGATAAGAAAATACCTGCCCAAGAACCGAAGTGTTCAGAAAGTGCTGCTTGTGTTAATTCAATACCAACAAGTTCACCAGTTTTATACGTATCTGATAATAAGATAATAAATGCAGTTGCACTACATACAAGCAATGTGTCAAAAAACACCCCTAATGCTTGAATAAAACCTTGTTTTGCTGGGTGAGATACAGTTGCGGTTGCTGCTGCGTTTGGCGCACTACCCATACCAGCTTCATTCGAAAACAATCCGCGTTTTACACCCATCATAATTGCGGCACCCATACCGCCACCTACAACTTGCTCTAAACCAAAGGCACTTTTGAAAATTAAAGCAATAACTGCTGGGATTTCAGTAATGTTTGTTACCATAACATACAACGCTAAACCAATATAGAAAAATGCCATGATCGGAACAATAATTTCGGAGAAACGAGCAATGCGCGTAACTCCACCAAAAATAATCACGGCTGCTAATGCCGCTAAAACGAAAGCGGTTACATAAGGGTTCAAGCTAAATGAGTTTTTAAATGCTGTGGCAATCGTATTACTTTGTACAGCGTTAAATGTTAACCCAAAGCTAGCGATAATTGTGAAAGCAAAAATCGTGCTCATCCAACGCGCGCCCAATTGTTTTTCCATATAATATCCTGGGCCACCTTTAAAACCAACATCGCTTTTTACTTTAAAGATTTGTGCTAATGTACTTTCAACAAACGCGCTCGCCCCACCTAAAATCGCAACAAGCCACATCCAAAATACCGCTCCCGGGCCACCGATTGCTAACGCCATGGCAACCCCCGCAACGTTACCTGTTCCGATACGTGTAGCGGCACCAATGAAAAATGCTTGAAGTGAAGAAATTTCTTTTTTTCCTTTTCCTTCAGGAGATTTTTCTTTTAAAACTCGAAACATTTCTCCAATCAAACGAATTTGCGCAAATTTTGTTCCGATCGTAAAGTACAAACCGAGACCAAGCAACAATCCGATAATAACATAAGACCAAAGAATGTTGTTTAAAAATCCGACTACTTGATTAATGAACTCCATACACTTCCTCCTTAAAAATAAATAATTAAGATAATTAGTAAGATTATTAATCTTGCAATAGTATTATCTGAAAATTAGAATTATGCGTCAATAGTAAAAAATAGAAAAGTGTAGACAATTTACAGCGTTAAAGGAACAAAATTGAAATTAAATTATTGTAATATACTATTTGAAAAACAAATATAGTGATTATTATTTCATTTTTTACATACTATTCAAACAAAATCTTTTTACAAAAAAATTTTTGTTAACAAATTTTTTTTTGTGATTAACATAAAAACACCCAGTGAAATAGCGGGTGTTTTTTACAATTTGTATAACAATAACTTTCTTAGTAGCGGAGCTAAAAATGTTGGTAATTGCTCTACGTTTGGAACGAGTACATTATAGTGCCCATATATATTTTCAATTGTTTTTTGTTGGCTTTCCGTAATCACTCCGTTAGCTAAAAACACATTTACTACCTCAATCCCTAATTTTCTCGCTTCCATCACCGCTTCATGTGTATCTACAATTCCGTTTTGATCATACCCAAAAGCAGCTGGTTCTCCATCAGAAAAAACAAGTAAAAATTTTTGTTTTTCATTTTTTTTCTGTAGCTCTTGTGTCATTAATCGAATGGCCAAACCATCACGGTTATCTTCTCGAGGCTCTAGTTGCATAATTTTTGCTCCATGATTTTTTCTTAGAGAATCATCAAAATCAATAACAGTTTGAAAATAGTTAGGTTGATAAGACGCTGTCGCTTCGTTCGTATCCTCCCAAAAACCAACAATTTTATGTGGAACGCGAAGTGCTTTAAGAGATTCGTGAAATAAAACAATCCCTCTTTTTGTTTCTTCCATTTTGTCATACATCGAGGCAGAACAATCGACAAGCAAAACAAAAACAGCATCTAACAACGGAGATGTTTCGTGTTTTTTATAAAATAAACGCGGATGTTCCTCCGTAAAAAAGCGTAGTAGCTTTTTATTTAAACGCCCTGCATGTAAATCCGTACGGGGGTGTATTTTTTTATGTTCTAGCACTTTTTCAATTGTTTGCGTCAATTTTTTTTGATACGGTCTGATAACTTCACGGTCACATTCATACTGTTTAATTTGCTCGATTGTCGGTAGTAAGGCGTCCACAAATATCGGCTTAACATAACGATTTTCTTTTCCGTATTCGTGCTCTGAACGCCCAAAAAGTCCTTGGCACTGCTCTTGTTGCCCTAGATGTGTATAATCATTACGTGTCGTTTTTTGTGACGAACCATGTACAATTCCAAGTGCTTGATCTCCCGCTTCTCCTTGCCGAACCCCTTCCCCGAGTAAATCTGTCTGGGAACCTTGTTCGAGATCAAACTGTAAAAAACTATTCGTCATATCGCTCGTTTCACGATGCCATGTATACACCATTTCTTGAAAAATATTTTCATCTTCCGACTTTTTATCAAGTACGTCGTGATTTTTCAATGGATCTTTACGACGAATATCCTCTCGATCTTCTTGTTGCTCAACGTAAATATACTCCGGGAGATGAAAATACGTGTTTAGCATATCGGCATCTAACAATTCATCTAACACATCTATTATTGTGAGTACAATACATGCAATGTGGGCGGTCGATTTTGCATCATATACATTTCGTATTTCACGTTCAACAAATGGAAGAGCTGAGCATAAACGTTCAGGGAGAAAAACATCGTGTACGGGTTGTTCCGCTGTTAATAGCAAATATAAATAATTAAACAATGCATCTGTATAAACACTTTTTATCATATTCACATTCCATTGGGTTTCGAAATAATGGCGATATACATGTTTTCGAATAGCAAACGCTTTTTTTGTACCAGGACGTACATACCGACATATATCTTCCAATCGTATATCTTCAAGTAATACAAACAACTGTTTAGCAAAGCTCGGAATAGAATATGCTTTTATTTGATTAAGAAAAAAAAGAATATCTTTATCATTTGTATAATAAAAATTTCCGATCGTTCGCAAAAACACATCACTTTTTAATCCATATACGTACTGCTCTTTCGGGCGATTATCCCAAAAATGACTAACAACAACTTTTTTATGCTGCCGATCAAGATACGACTGGTAGCCGAACTCGAGTTCCATTTGTTCATCTTTTGTTAATGTTTTCACTAAATCAGATAGCTCCATAAACAAAAAAGAGTCCACTTTTTTATCATTAAACATAATAAAACGGTTCATGTAGCCACCCTCATTCATCAAACAATGTTTCAGCTAAGTTGCGCACCGCAGCTTTTTCCCTGTCATCTTCTAATTTCTCGACGATCGCTCGTTCAATGGCACGTCGTGGTGGAATGTACACCGCTAAATCGCAAGCATCAATTAATGCTCGAATCGATGCTGCTTCTTCTGATACGTATCCTTGCTTCACTTGAACAATTAAATCGGCAGACAATGTAACAAAACGATTTAATAATGTTTCATTTGTTAACTTCGTTTGCTGTTGTAAAATACATTTTAATGCCTCCCCTTGAACGTACGGTACATCAATGACAACAAAGCGATTTTTTAACGCTTCATTTAGAGGAACCGTCCCGACATATCCTTCATTAATCGCTGCAATAACACCGAATGTTGGTTTTGCTTTGACGACTTCAGCAGTAAATGGATTTGTAATTATTTTTCGATAATCGAGCACCCCATTTAAAATCGGTAATGTCTCTGGTTTAGCCATATTAATTTCATCAATATACAACAGATGCCCTTTTGTCATCGCTTGAATAACAGGACCTGGAATAAATTCAATCGTCGCTTGCCCATTTGTTTGTTGAATAGTCTTAAAACCAACCATCGCTTCAGCATCTAAATCAATCGAACAATTGATGCTATGCATCGGCTGTCCAAAGAAGGCTGATAACGTTTCTGCTAATTTTGTTTTCCCTGATCCTGTTGGTCCCTTTAACAACACATTTTTTCCTAACGCTAAGGCGATAATTGCGTCATATATAATAGACTCATGAGCGGGTGTGTAAGCAATATATTCAACCTGTTCATTTATTTCATTTTTAAACATCTCTCTTCTTGTTTTAACGATCGTTTCAATTGCTTTAGGAAGTGGGAACGATTGTGTATAAACCATGATGTCATTCCTTTCTATGTTTTCGTACGTACGTATTGTACAAAAAATAAACGAATTTGTACAAATAAAAGAACTGTTTAACATAATATAATTATGTTAACAAATAAATAAAAAAAAGGAGCCACTCGGCATTATCGACTTTTGACGAGTAGCTCAACCGCTTCTTGGATAAGTTTCTCACTTTCTAGTGATCCTGTTTCTACATCTTTGCGGATGCAACGCTCTAAATTAGCACTTACAACAACCGCGATAGCGCGATCAACAGCACTACGAATAGCTGACAACTGAGCAACCACTTCTTTACAATCTTTTTGCTCATCCATCATTTTGAGCACACCACGAACTTGTCCTTCAATTCGTTTTAATCTGTTTTTCACTTGGTTATCGTATGTCATATTTATCAATCTCCTTTTTGTATATACCCTTATCAGTATATTAAATGAAATATGATCCTATTGTCAACTAAAATTATCTTTAATCGCTTTACGAATAAGCGCTTCACAACGATCTAGTTCTGTTTTTAATTGTCTTTTATATAGCTGGGCTTTTTTATATCCTTCCTCAGTGAAACGATAATAAACGACCTCTTGATATTTCATTCCTTCTTTTTTCTTTTTTACTTGTTCTAAAATTCCATCTTCGATTAAATCATGTAACGCTTTGTATACCTCTGAATGATTTGGACGATATCCAAATGGTTGAAACTCTTCACGAAGCACATCTAACAATTTTAATCCATACAATCGTTCTTGTTCAGTTAAAGTAATTAAATATAACTTTAAAAATGCGCGTTGTTTTAATAAAAATCCACTCGGTTTTCTTTTTTCACTCATCCTTTCTCCTCCTTTCACATGACACATTCTTTACTAAAAAGAAAAAATCCTTCTCTATTTCCATTATAATTGAACATTTTTATTTTTATTCAATTTTTATTTAGAACATAGTTTTACTATATAAAATAAATTTTTACAAAAAAAGAAGAAGGTATTCCCTCTTCTTCATTTGAACACGATCGTTTTATTTTCATGAATAATGACACGATCTTCCAAGTGCCACTTTAGTGCACGAACAAGAACAGTTTTTTCGATCATACGTCCGATTCGTTTTAAGTCTTCTACATGATGTTTATGATCGACTCGCTCGACATCTTGTTCAATAATTGGTCCTTCATCTAAATCATCTGTTACATAATGAGAAGTAGCACCGATCAGCTTCACCCCACGTCGATAAGCCTGCTCATATGGCCGAGCGCCAATAAACGCTGGTAAAAACGAGTGATGAATATTAATGATTTGCGCTGGAAACGTCGCAACAAAATGAGGCGATAAAATTTGCATATAACGAGCAAGCACAATAACATCAATATCGTATTCCTTTAACAACTGTATTTGTTGTTCTTCTGCTTTCTGTTTTGTTTCTTTTGTCACAGGTATGTAATAGTACGGAATTCCGAATGACTCGACTATTTCCCTCATGTATTCATGATTGCTGATAACTAGTGCAAAATCTGCAAGTAACTCTCCCGCTTGCCACTCCCATAGTAACTCTAATAAGCAATGCTCTTCTTTGGAAACAAATATGGCCACTTTTTTCATATGCGTATGTAAACTCAACCGCCATTTCATTTCAAACTGTTGCGCTATCGCTGCAAATTTTTCTTCTATCGCCTCTTTTCGTTCCGATATATTCGGAGCGTCGAACTCGATTCGTAAAAAAAATGTACCACCTTCAGGATCTGTCGAATATTGACTCGACTCGACAATATTAGCTCCTTGTTCATACAGAAAAGTGGTAACAGCTGCCACAATTCCTGGTTGATCTGGACATGAAATAAGTAACCGTGCCCGATCTTTATATTTGTCCATAAACTTTTGGACATGTTTTTGTTGAAAATACATTGTAACTCCCCCTAAACAGAAATAAAATAATAGCTTTTATTATAACAAATAAAAAAATAGTCGAGAACATATCCCGACTACTTTTTACTTATTCAATATTTTTCTTGCTCCAAACGCCCCTTTCCACGTAGAAGCAGGCTGTTTAACAGGAGAAGAAAGATACGTATATAATGCGCCCATAAATAATGAACCACCAACGATATTCCCAAGCGTTACAGGTACGATGTTATGGATCATTCCTGACACATGAATCGTATCTGGATGTTGAACAGCTAAAGCAAGTGAGAAAATAACAAAGTTTGCGATCGAGTGTTCATATCCAGAAGCAAAAAAGACAAAAACAATTAAAATCATCGCAAACATTTTGGCGACATCTTCTTTCATTTGCATCGGAATAAAAATAGCTAAACAGACGAGCCAGTTACATAAAATTCCTTTCACAAACAGTTGTATCGTCGTTGCATGCATTTTTTTCAATGCAATCGCAAATAGTAAATGGTCCATTGAGATATCATGAAAAATGCCTGATTGTGCGATTAAAAAGGCAAAGAAAATCGCACCAAGCAAGTTCCCGCTATAACATATTATCCAGTTGAGAAGCGTATCTCCAATCGTTGTTTCTTTTTGAAGCGTACTCACAGTAAAATACATTGTATTCCCTGTAAATAGCTCTGCCCCTCCGTACATAATAAGAACAAGGGCGATACCAAAAAAGATGCCACTTGCTAAATATGTTGCTGGTGAATGTGTCTCATAAAAATATTGACCAACACGGACACAAAGAATAAGGGCAAACCCGATATATACACCCGCTAAAGCAGCACGAATCACGTATTGAAGCGGTGATGTTTGCAAAATGGATCGCTTCTTTAATGCGAGCTCTTTACATGTTTGTAAAGCTTCCATTGTTTTCTCACTTCTCTTTCTTTTTTTGTGATGTTTTTCACAATTATCCTACTCCTCTTCTTTCTGTTTTTCAATACATTTGTGTAAATGTTAAAACAACTGTCAACACTTTATTTTTGTAAACGTTTGCGAATAAAATGGCTATTGCAATTTTTTCACCGATTGTTCTCATCCTTTGCAAACTCATGCACAAATGTATTAATATAAAAAAGGTGCAAAATACATTGTTAGAGGAGGAAGCTATGAATTACATAAAAGAGCAAAACGGACAGCTATGGTTAACAGAAGATGAGCGTGAAAACTTAAAAATTAGTTATCGTATTAAAGAAGTCATTTACTCGGAGCGTTCACCATTTCAACATGTAATGATTTTAGACTCATACGACTTTGGAAGAATGCTTGTGCTTGATGGAGTTGTACAAACAACTTCTATTGATGGACATATTTACAATGAGATGATTACACATGTTCCTCTTTCTCTTCATCCGTCGCCAAAAAAAGTTTTAATCATTGGTGGAGGCGATTGTGGTGCGGCTCGTGAAGTGGCGAAATATGAAGAGGTAGAAGAAATACATCTCGTCGAAATCGATGAGCTTGTTGTTCAAGCATGTAAAGAACATTTACGTGAAGTATCTGGAAATCTTTCCGATCCACGTGTCCAATACGTATATAAAGATGGCGTTCAATTTGTGAAAGATCGATTGAATACGTACGATGTCATTATTATTGACTCGTCTGATCCAATCGGTCCTGCACAAGTATTATTTGAATACGATTTTTACAAAAGTGTACATGAAGCATTAAAAGAAGACGGGATGATGGTTTGTCAAAGCCAATCACCGATTTTTCATATGGACGTATTGAAACAAACATATACAAATATTCGTCATTTATTCCCACACGTTCACGTTTATACAGCTACTGTTCCGACATATCCTGGTGGGCTATGGAGCTTTACTCTCGGAGCAAAACAAGCTATTTCATTTGAGCGCCTTAACACATTTGCGAAACAAACGAAATACGTAAATGCTGATGTATTAAGCCAATGTTTCCGTCTTCCACAATTTATGAAAGAGCATCTTCAATCGTAGTCGGAATGATTCCGACTACGATTGTTGACAAAGGGGCACCTTTATATTATGATACAAAACGTAATGATTACTATTTTCTTTATAAGGAGAGTGCCTATATGCGTGTGAAAGTTGTTTTGCAATGTACAGAAACTGGAGACCGTAACTACATAACAACAAAAAATAAGCGGAACAATCCTGAACGACTTGAATTAAAAAAATATTGCCCACGTTTGAAACGCCACACATTACATCGTGAAACAAAATAATGGGGCTCACTCAAAAGCCCCTTTTTGATGAAATTTCACCGAAGTATGTGAAATAGACCACCACTAAAACCAAAGATTTTAGTGGTGGTCTATTTTTCCATGTTGCTCCAGACAGGAGCATTACTGCTCTTTTGAATCGGCACCATTATTTTTTAATGCAAATGAATGCGTCGTGCAAAATCAACGAATCGAAATTTATCAAGACGATGCCGAGACTCTGTATATTGAAATAAGCTTGCGTCATCTAAATAAACGTAATTTCGCACAACGACAACGTGCGTATATTTCTTTAAATGTAAATACATCCGATCTTCATCTGTGCATTCTTCTACAAAAAACTCTTTTTTTGCAAAGCTAATTTTTAATTGCAGTTCCTTTTCAAGATATTCATAAATGGAACGCTCACATATTTCTTTAGATAAAAACGGAACAAATTTTTTATTAAAAAAGTCTTTATCTAAAATAATGCGTTCACCTTCGATTTCTCGCACGCGCACAACTTTCCAAATATCTTCTCGCGCCGTGACATGAAGATGTTTTTTCAACACTTCATCAGGCTTGATCATGTCAAGCTGCTCAACAATCGTCCGCGATGGCTTTCCAAGCTTTTGTGCCAATTCCTTAAAACTAATCAGCCCAGAAATCGGAAAATCGAATTTACGAACATCTAATACAATTGAGCCTTTTCCTTTAATTTTTTGAATATATCCATGCTCTGAAAGTAAATTAAGCGCTTTACGAATCGTTTCACGTGATGTTTCGTATTGTTCTACGAGCTGATTTTCAGAAGGGATCTTCATCCCCGGTTTAAATATTCCCTCTTCAATTTTTGATAACAAGTCATTGTAAATAGACAAATATTTATTTTCGCTCATCGTTTATCACCGAAAAATATTTTACCATTATTTTTTCAAGTAATAAACAATGGATTCATACGGACGTAACATCATTTTTTTAAAGTCGTTTGGTGAATCATCGTAGTTTGATAATAAAACTTGACTTGTATATTCACTTATATTTATATGTTTTGGCCATTCAAACACCGTTTCTTGTCCGTAAAAATTATTAATTACAACAAGTTTTTCATCGCTTCCGTTGCGAATATATGCAAAAATAGAAGGATGATCTTCTAAAATGAGCTCATAATCCCCTATTGTAATAATATCGTATTGTTTACGCAACTGAATAAGCTTTTGGTAATGATAAAAAATAGACGTCGTGTCTTGCAATGCTCGTTGAACATTAATTTCTCTATAATTTTGTGCGACAGAAATCCAAGGAGTTCCCGTTGTAAAGCCTGCATGCGGCTCATCGCTCCATTGCATCGGTGTTCGCGAATTATCACGTGATTTTCGCTGTAAAATATGCAACACTTCTTGTTCGTTTTTCCCTTGTCCTTTTAGTATACGATACATGTTCAATGACTCTACATCGCGATAGTCATCGATTCGTTCAAATTTCGGGTCTGTCATCCCGATTTCTTCACCTTGATAAATATAAGGTGTTCCTTGCATCATATGAATCGTTGTTGCTAACATTTTTGCAGATTCTTTATGATACTGTCCATCATCACCATAACGAGAGACGATGCGCGGCTGATCATGATTACACCAAAATAAGGCGTTCCAGCCACCGCCTTTATGCATGTTCACTTGCCATTCTGATAAAATCTTTTTTAACTGTAAAAAGTCAAAATCAGCAACTGCCCACTTTTCTCCATTTGGATAATCGACTTTTAAATGATGAAAGTTAAACGTCATATTGAGTTCATGACGATCAGGATTTGTATATAAAATACAATGGTCAATTGTCGTTGATGACATTTCCCCTACTGTCATCATATCGTACTTCGAAAACACTTCTCGATTCATTTCTTGTAAAAATTCATGAATGCGTGGACCGTCTGTATAATATTTTCTACCGTCACCCGGAGGAATAGAGCCGTCATCATCTAAAAAGCGCTGATCTTTTGAAATTAAATTAATCACATCTAAACGGAAGCCGTCGACTCCTTTTTGTAACCAAAAATGCATCATATCGTACACACGCTTGCGTACTTCTTCGTTCTCCCAATTTAAATCTGCTTGTGTAACATCGAACAAATGCAAATAATATTGCCCTGTTTGTTCATCATATTCCCAAGCAGAGCCTCCGAATTTCGATTGCCAATTGTTTGGCTCATCTCTCCAAATATAAAAATGGCGATACGGGTTATTTTTCGATGAACGTGCTTGTTTGAACCACTCATGGTCTGTTGACGTA
Organism: Anoxybacillus sp. TBDG-1; assembly: GCF_054815885.1. Lineage (NCBI taxonomy): Bacteria > Bacillati > Bacillota > Bacilli > Caryophanales > Anoxybacillaceae > Anoxybacillus > Anoxybacillus sp. TBDG-1. Next base: position 28,523 of record NZ_JBTZSY010000018.1, on the reverse strand, counting down.
TGATTAACAACAATATCCATAACAATTTTTATATTGCGCTTATGTGCTTCTTCAATAAGTTTTTCAAAATCTTCCATTGTTCCATATGGTTCATAAATACAGTAATAATCACTAATATCATATCCATTATCACGCTGAGGCGATTCATAAATCGGGGTGAGCCAGATGGCATCAACCCCGAGCATCTTTAAATAATCGAGTTTTTCAATAACTCCTTGCAAATCGCCAATTCCGTCACCATTTGTATCTTTGAAACTTTTTGGATAAATTTGATACACGACCGCTGTTTTCCACCATGGATGCATATTACTTACCGCCTTTCGTTTTTGCCAAAATGTATGTCAATGTAAATGGAACGATCAAGACAATCGCCATACCGATGAAAAACGGTACCCACTTGTCAGGGAAAATCGATAAAAATCCAGGGAGTCCACCGACACCAATAGAAGATGCCTGCACTTTGTTGATCGTAATAAAAATTCCCGCAATCGCAGAGCCAATTAAAGCTGAAATAAACGGATAACGGAATCGTAAATTGACACCAAACATCGCTGGTTCTGTAATGCCTAAATAAGCAGATACAGCTGATGTAAACGATAAGCCTTTTAACTTTTCATCTTTTGTTGCGAACATCATTGCAAGTGCTGCTGAACCTTGTGCGATGTTTGATAACGCAAGCATTGGCCATAAAAATGTCCCACCTGTACTACCGATCAGTTGTAAGTCTACGGCTAAAAACGTATGGTGCATTCCTGTGACAACGAGAACAGCGTATAATCCTCCGTATACAAGTCCACCTAACGCAGCAAAACGGTCAAATAGTGCGACAAGACTATCTGTTAAAGCATTCGCAATCCCGAACGTCACAGGACCAATTGCGATGAAAGAAACAAATCCTGTCACAAGTAAAGCGATTGGCGCAACAAGCAACAATTGAAATGCTTCTGGAATACGTTTTTTCAAAAATAGTTCTAATTTCGCCAAGACATATGATGAAATTAAAATAGGTAATACTTGACCTTGATAACCAATTTTTTGAACGTCAAACCCGAATAAATTCCAATATGGCACAGTTCCTTCCTGAACAGCAGAAGCGTATGCCCATGCATTTAATAATGCTGGGTGAACGAGCATCAATCCGAGTACAATTCCAAGTAACTCGCTTCCACCAAATTTTTTAACCGCTGACCACCCGATTAATCCTGGTAAAAAGACGAACGCTGTGTTGGCAATTAAGTTAATCATATCAGCAACATCGCGCCACTGTTTATGAACATCAACAATTGATTTTCCTTCATAAAAAATTCCTGGGCCTGTTAAAATGTTGTTAATCCCCATCAATAAACCGGCTGTGACGATGGCAGGTAAAATCGGAATAAAAATATCAGCTAACGTTTTAATTGCCCGTTGTAGCGGATTTAATTTTTTTTCTGCAGCGTCTTTAATATCTTGTTTCGTTGCCCGACCAATCTCGGTCATTTCAATCATTTCGTTATACACTTTATCAACTAGTCCTTGTCCGATCACGACCTGAAACTGACCGTTTACTGAAAATGAACCTTTAACAATATCAATGTTTTCTAGCGCTTCTTTATTCACTTTTCCTTCATCTTTCAACGCAAAACGAAGACGTGTCACACAATGTGTAGCAGCAATAATATTTTCTTTTCCACCAACTGCTTGGACAATTTGCTCAACAGATTGTCGCATCATTTATTCCTCCTTAGTTAAAACGTTTGCAATGGATTTTAAAAAACTTGTATATACAAGCTTACTTGTTGTTTTTATTTTAACTTGTATATACAAGTTAGTCAACCGCTTTCAAACAATTTTCAAAGAAAAAAGATGCCCATGTGGACATCTTTTTTCCCATTTAATTTTAATTACTTTCTCTTTTTCGTGCATACATCGCTGCATGTCTCTTAATTTCACCAATTAATCGCATTTCTTCTTGCTTAGAAATGTCTAATGAAAGACCATATTGAAAGTCATTGGCGTATGTTTTTTTCCAAATCACAATGCCTCGAACGGTTATTGGTTGATCAACAATCGTAAACTGTAACTCCACTTCGAGTTCACCTTTTGTGGAGTCAATTGGTAAATTCAAGTTAGTTTCCATTCGAATACCGCGCGGACTAATATCGTGAATTTCAGCCGCTCCTTTATCCGTTTCCACTTCCCGTTCTCCAATGCGTGTAATACGGAACGTGCACGGGATCGGTTGACCAAATTGATATCGGAAAGGTTCTTGTCGTTTAAATCTCATCATAAGTCCCCCACATAAAAGCTATACCTTTTTCAATATAATTGAAATCATAAATGAATGCAAGGGAATTATGACCATTTCACCCACGTATCCGTAACGTTACCAACTTCATCATAATCAAGTACGTATGTCACATTGCCATATCGATCGCTTAATCGTAGTTCGTCAACATTGACTTCTTCAATTATCCCTTTCCCTGTTTTTAAAACAACACGTCCATGTGAAAGAAAATGACAGCTTACTACTCGATGTGGATTTGTTTTCACTTCTTTAACGAGAAGTTGCCCACGTTTTGCACGTGTAGATTGCTCGATCTCTGTTCGTGCTATTTTTTTCACTGCTCCACGTTTTGTCACAAGAACAACGTTTTCTTCTGTCGCTTGTTGACCAGAAATGACGCAGTCTCCTTCTTTTAGATGAATTCCTTTCACTCCTGTCGCTCGAACACCAACTTCCCCGATTTCTTCTTCTTGGAACAATAAGCCGTATCCGTATTGTGTGACCAAGAATATGTATCCACTTCCGTCTGTCCAATACGCGTTCACAACTTCATCATCCTCTTTCAATCGCATAGCTACAAGCGGCTTAGAGTAGCGTTGCGCTTTATAATGAACGAGACTTGTTTTTTTCACTAATCCTTGTTTTGTAATAAATAATAAATATCCATTTGAAAAATCTACAATCGGGATGGCGCTAATTAGTTGCTCGTCACGATCAAGCGGGATTATATTAGAGATGTGCTGACCGAGATCTTTCCAACGAATGTCAGGAAGTTCATAAACAGGACAATGCAAATAATTTCCTTTATTCGTAAACAATAATAACGTATGTGTTGTATTCATCTCAAACATCCCGAGTAACCTATCTCCCTCTTTCAGACCAATATCTTGTCCGTTAGAGGCGCCGTAAGAGCGAAAACTTGTTCGTTTGATATACCCATCTTTTGTAACCGTGACGATCACATCTTCCTCTGGAATCACAACGTTCATTTCGATTTTAATTTCTTCTATTTCTTCTTCAATGATCGTTCTTCGTTCATCGGCATACGTTTTTTTCATTTTTCTTAAATCGGCTTTAATCACAGATAATAGCTTTTTCTCACTTTCTAAAATGGATGTTAATTGCTCAATTCTATCATGGAGTGCATTTGCTTCTTCACGCAAATCATCAATATCTGTATTCGTCAAGCGATATAATTGCAATGTGACAATCGCCTCCGCTTGAGGTTCTGTAAAACCATATCGATTCATCAAATTCGTTTTGGCATCTTTTTTATCTTGCGAAGCGCGAATCGTTGCGATAATTTCATCTAAAATGGATACAGCTTTCATTAATCCCTCTACAATATGAGCACGTTCCTTTGCTTTACGCAATTCATAACGCGAACGATTCGCAACAACTTCTTTTTGATGTTCAATATACGCATCTAATAGTTGTGGTAAACTTAATAACTTTGGGCGACGCTCATGAATAGCAACCATGTTAAAATTGTACGTGATCTGCAAATCTGTGTTTTTATATAAATAGTTTAAAATGCCCTCTGCATTCCCGTCTTTTCTCACTTCAATGACAATACGTAACCCCGTGCGATCCGTTTCGTCACGCACATCCATAATTCCGTCTAACTTTTTTTCAAGCCGCAATTCATCAATTTTTTTAACTAAATTAGCTTTATTGACTTCGTAAGGAATTTCTGTAATAACAATTGCTTGTTTACCGCCTTTTCCTTGCTCGACCGTTGCTTTACCACGGATAATGATTTTGCCTCTTCCTGTTTCGTAGGCGGCTTTAATCCCTTCTTTTCCTTGGATGATGCCGCCTGTTGGAAAATCTGGTCCTTTTAATACAGTCATTAAATCATCGACCGTACAAGTCGGATGATCGATACGCATAATAACAGCATCGATTACTTCTCCTAAGTGATGCGGTGGAATTTCTGTCGCGTAACCAGCTGAAATGCCTGTTGAACCATTGACAAGCAAATTCGGAAACATCGCTGGCAACACAATCGGCTCTTTGCTTGTATCATCGAAGTTTGGTACAAACTCTACTGTTTCCTTATCGATGTCGCGCAACAACTCCGATGCAATGGCAGATAATCTAGCTTCTGTATAACGCATCGCTGCTGGTGGATCCCCATCAATACTTCCGTTATTCCCATGCATTTCAATGAGCACGTTCCTTACTTTCCATTCTTGACTCATGCGAACCATCGCTTCATATACAGAAGAATCACCATGTGGGTGGAAATTACCAATGACATTTCCGACGGTTTTGGCTGATTTGCGAAACGGTTTGTCGTACGTATTCCCATCTACATACATTGCATATAAAATGCGACGTTGCACCGGTTTCAATCCATCACGCACATCTGGCAGAGCACGTTCTTGAATAATATATTTACTATATCGACCAAATCGGTCTCCTAACACATCTTCAAACGGTAAATCTAATACACGTTCCACGTCCTTATTCCCCCTCTGCTGTCATCACATGATCGTTTTCTAAAATGTTCATGTCTTCCGCTAAACCAAATTGTACATTGGACTCAATCCATTTTCTTCTCGGCTCCACTTTATCACCCATTAATGTTGTTACACGACGTTCAGCACGTGCTGCATCATCAATACGAACACGAATAAGCGTCCGCGTTTCAGGATTCATTGTCGTCTCCCATAATTGATCTGCATTCATTTCACCAAGTCCTTTATACCGCTGAATCGTATATCCTTTTCCGATCTTTTTTAAAATCGATTGTAGCTGTTCATCTGTCCACGCATATTCAACCACTTCTTTTTTGCCGATTTTTTTACTTACTTTATAAAGTGGGGGAAGAGCGATAAACACTTTACCAGCTTCAATGAGCGGTCGCATATAACGATAAAAAAAGGTTAACAACAACACTTGAATGTGTGCCCCATCTGTATCTGCATCAGTCATAATAATCACTTTATCATAATGAATATCGTCAAGCGAAAAATCAACTCCAACACCGCCACCGATCGCATGAATGATTGTATTAATTTCCTCATTTTTAAAAATGTCAGCAAGTTTCGCTTTCTCTGTATTAATCACTTTCCCGCGAAGAGGCAATACTGCTTGAAAACGGCGATCACGCCCTTGTTTCGCAGATCCACCAGCTGAATCTCCTTCAACTAAATACAACTCATTTTTTTGTGGATTTCGTGTTTGGGCAGGGGTTAATTTTCCACTTAATACATGTTCTTTTCCTTTTCGTTTTTTTCCGGATCGTGCTTCTTCCCGTGCTTTCCGAGCTGCTTCGCGCGCTTGAAAAGCACGAATCGCCTTTTTAATTAACATCGTGGCAACATCTGGATTTTCATTTAAAAAGTACGTTAGTTTCTCGCTAACGACCGCTTCAACGGCCGAACGAGCCTCAGGCGTTCCTAGTTTTCCTTTCGTTTGTCCCTCAAATTGCAAGAGAGCTTCAGGAATACGAACGGATATAACGGCAGATAATCCTTCACGAATGTCTGTTCCTTCTAAGTTTTTATCTCTTTCTTTCAATAAGCCTACCTTTCGTGCATATTCATTAAAGACGCGAGTCATCGCTGTTTTGGCTCCAATTTCATGCGTCCCTCCATCTTTCGTTCGAACATGGTTAACAAACGAAAGCATGTTTTCCGCATATCCGTCATGAAATTGGAAGGCAAACTCCACTTCAATATCACTTTGCTCACCAGTAAAAAATACGACAGGATGCAAAACATCTTTTTCCTCGTTTAAATATTGTACAAATGCCTCGATGCCGCTTTCGTAATAAAACGTATCGCGTAAGCCTGTTCGTTCATCGTATAATTCAATTTTTAAGCCTTTTAATAAAAATGCAGATTCTCTCAATCGTTCGCTAATCGTTTCATAATGAAACGTCGTCGTACTAAAAATCGTTGGATCCGGTTTAAATCGAATCGTTGTTCCTGTTTGTTTTGTTACCCCGATTTTCTCAAGTGTAGTCACAGGTTTTCCACCGTGTTCAAATCGTTGGTAATATATGTATCCATCGCGTTGAATTGTCACTTCTAGCCACTCAGACAAAGCGTTAACGACAGAAGCGCCTACACCATGCAACCCACCACTCGTTTTATATCCACCTTTACCAAATTTTCCTCCAGCGTGTAATACTGTCAAAATAACCTCTGGAGTCGGTTTTCCTAACTTATGCATGCCTGTAGGCATACCACGTCCTTCATCTTGTACGCTAATGCTTTGGTCATTATGTATCGTTACAATAATACGCTTTCCATATCCAGCAAGCGCCTCGTCAACTGCATTGTCTACAATTTCATATACAAGATGATGCAAACCGCGGCTATCTGTGCTCCCAATATACATGCCTGGTCGTTTACGAACCGCCTCTAATCCTTCTAATACTTGAATTGTATCTTCGTTATATGTAAGAAGTTGCTGATCTGTCACAATCATTCCCCTTTCACAACAAGAACATTTGTTTCTATTTTTTTGACTTTCTCTATTTTAACATACATTCGAAAAACGTCCAACGTCATGAAGAAAAAGAACGACCATTGCAAAAAGAATGGTCGTTTTTACCGTGTGAGCGCATGTTCTACTTTGATGCAGCGATCCATCACAACCGTATACCCTTTTTCTGTTAAGTCACGGTACACTTCTTCATCGTACACACCTAATTGCGCCCAAAACACATCTGCATCCATTTGGACAAACTGTTCAGCGATTTCACGTAAATGTTCGGAGCGACGGAACACATTAACAATATCTACATGACCTTCAATATCTGTTAATGTCGCGACGGCTCGGATACCTTCCCATTCTTTAATAAGCGGGTTGACCGGAATAATTTCATACCCTGCTTCTTTCATCGCTTTTGCAACCATATAAGATGTACGATTCGGATGATCTGACAACCCCACCACAGCAATGCGTTTTGCTTTGTTTAAAATTTGTTTGATTTGTTCACGACTCGGACCCATATCATCTACCTCCCATGATAAACTAGTATTTCTTCATATAAAAAAATAATCCTGCCTTCATTTTTTAAAAAAGCATGTTACAATAAAAACATGACCTTGATAGAGGAAATATGAATGAAGTAGAGGGGGCTCATAATGTCCATTTTGCTTATGATCATCGGTTATTTACTTGGTTCAATTCCGTCCGCGTTACTTGTCGGAAAAATTGGGTACGGAATTGACATACGTGAACATGGGAGCGGCAATTTAGGCGGAACAAATACGTTTCGCGTACTCGGTGTAAAAGCAGGATTAATTGTGACAATTGCAGATATTTTAAAAGGGACGTTAGCCGCCAGCTTACCTGTATTGTTTTCTGTAGATATTCACCCACTTATTACAGGGATGTTTGCTGTCGTTGGTCATACATATCCGGTGTTTGCTCAATTTCGCGGTGGAAAAGCAGTTGCTACATCTGGCGGAGTATTGTTATTTTATTCACCCGTTCTCTTTATGACGATGTTAGCTGTCTTTTTTCTCATTCTATATATATCAAAATACGTCTCGCTTTCATCCATGTTAACAGGCGTGTATGCGACCGCTTATGCATTTGTATGGACCAATGATGTTCCTTTGCGCATTGTCGTCATATTATTAACGCTTTTTGTATTTTATCGCCACCGAGCGAATATTAAACGTATTTTAAACAAAACAGAACCGAAAGTGAAGTGGTTATAGTGACTACATGTCATTTACCAAAAGAATTTGTAACGAAAATGAATGCTTTGCTTCAACATGAAGCGGAGCGTTTTTTTGCGACATACAATGAAGAAAAAGTCAATGGTTTACGGGTCAATTCGTTGAAAGTATCACCATCGACATTTTTAAACATAATCCCATGGGAACTTGAACCGATCCCTTTTTGTCCTACAGGATTTTATTATGACAACGCTCAGCCTGGGAAACATCCGTATCATGCTGCTGGGTTGTACTACCTTCAAGAACCAAGTGCCATGTTTGTAGCCGAAGCGCTTGCCCCATCTCCAGGAGAGCGAGTACTTGATTTATGTGCAGCACCAGGGGGGAAAACAACACAGTTAGCTGCCTTAATGAATAACGAAGGATTTTTATTGGCAAACGAAATTCATCCAAAACGTGTTAAAGCTTTATCTGAAAATATTGAGCGACTCGGAATTACAAATGCTGTGGTTACAAATGAAACTCCTAAAAAACTATCGGAAACGTTTGAAGGTTTTTTTGATAAAATTTTAGTTGACGCCCCATGTTCAGGGGAAGGTATGTTTCGAAAAGACGAGGAAGCGATCAAATTTTGGAGTTTAGAACACGTTCAAAAGTGTGCACAAACACAACGACACATTTTATCATGTGCTTATAAGATGTTAAATGAAGGAGGCACGCTCGTTTATTCGACATGCACATTTTCCCCAGAAGAAAATGAACAAATAATTGACTGGTTTTTAACGACTTATGATGATATGGAACTCATTCCAATTGAAAAAGAACACGGGATTCAACCAGGTGTGACACATTGGACAAACACACACAATGAACAAATCGTACATACAGCAAGGCTCTGGCCTCATCATCTCCGAGGAGAAGGGCATTTCGTTGCGAAAATGCGCAAACGGGGTAGCGGCAACCGTTGGAATGGAAAAATGGCCGCATGTAACGTCTCTAAAGCGATGTGGCGCGATTATGAAACGTTTATGAATAATATCATCCAAACAACAACAAAAGGAACGATGTATGCGTTTGGCACACATTTATTTGCCCTCCCACATTCATGCCCTCGCTTAGACGGCTTAAAAGTTGTTCGTCCTGGTCTTCATATCGGAGAATGGAAAAAAAATCGCTTTGAACCAAACCACGCATTAGCAATGGCATTAACAAAAAAACAAGTACAAGCGCATTTGTCTCTGACGTTTGAAGAAAGCCTTCGATATATGAAAGGAGAAACATTACAGACGAATAACGATCGTGGATGGATATTAGTCACCATCGATGGGTATCCACTTGGTTGGGGCAAAGAAGTCAAAGGGGTTGTAAAAAACTTTTATCCTAAAGGATTGCGAATCAAATAGGGGCTGACCCAAAAGGAGGGTAATGCCCCTATTTGAGGTGAAATGGAAGAATAGAACACCAGTGAAAACCCAGTAAAATCAAGTGTCTCAGAGGTGATCTATTTCACATACTTAGGTTAAATTTTATCAAAAAAGGGGGGTCTTGGGTCACCCTCTTTTATTTTGTTATAGTGACTGTAAAGGTGAGGAGATCATTTTTATTTAAATCGAACGTTTTTGCCTTTAACACGAATCCTTCTTTTATGCGAATGTTACTTACAACAATATAAATGCGCTCGTGTTTCGCATCGATTTCCACCCAATTTGGCAATGAAGCATGTTTATTAATATACGTTAACACATATGGCACAGGTAAACGAAGTTGTCCAAACGTCATCGTCGGGTGGGCAAGTACAACGTGTCCGTTTTCATCCACTGTTGGATCAAATGCCATTGTCAAATCGACTGGCTTTCCGAATACCGGAATGGCGCTTGTTATATACAAACGATCAGCTAATTGAACACTATAAGACAAGCTCCCTTTTTTTCCATGCTTCTGAATATAGTCGTTCACTAACGTATTTAAATGTTGTTTTGATGTTTGAACAATAAATGTCGGGCCTTCCACACGGACGTTCGGAATATGTGGGGAAGATGATGATTGAAACATATAAAAAAATAATAACGCCATTACTAAACTATTTACTCCTAATAATCCAAGAAACAATACTTTCCACTTCACTATTTATTCTCCTATCCATTCGTGTTGTTGTAAATATTCATATATACGTTGTGCAATTAGCTCATAGCCACGTGTGTTTGGATGAAATTGATCGTCATACAATATATCGTCACGCCCTTCAAACAAATCGACAATAGGTACAAACAGCGCATAATCATAACGGGAAAGCACTTTTTCACTCCCTTCGTTCCACATGTGTATGACCTCATCCATTTCTGATATATTCGGAAAAGCCTCAGAAAACGGGTTGTATAACCCGACGAGTACAATATAAGCATCTGGATTTATATAGCGAAGCAGTTGCAGTTGCTCATCAAGTCGAAACGCAAACGCCTGTTGTTCTTTCACAAACAACTCGTATGTTAAGGATAAAAAATGTGAACGAACAACTTTCATAACATCATTTCCGCCAATTGTGATCAAAATAAGATCTGCTTTTCCAATGACCGATTCATTTTTCATAATGATATTTGTTAGTTGTTCACTACGTAACCCTCGCTTACCAAAGTTTTGCACGAACACTTCACTTACATCTTCACGTTGTTCTAAATATCGCTTGACTAATTTGACATAGCCGCCTTTACCATCCCCTACCCCTTCCGTTAACGAATCACCTAACGCTACAACATGTAAATCGCGTGGCTTTATTTGCTCCTGTTCATTTTCTTGCATGGTCGTTGGGGCAGTAGTTGTAGAGGAACATCCGACTAAACATACACAAAGAAATAGAAGAAGCAACCTGTTCAATGGGATCCCCCTCTCTATAAAAGAAAAGACAAAAATGACAGGGTCATCATTTTTGTCTGTATCATGTTATTTTTGTAACATGTCAATATGTTTTAAAATCTCTTCAAAAGGCACATCATTTAGACCGCTATAGTATTTTACAATTGTCCCGTTTTGATCAACAAGATAAAAATCTGTGCCGTGGATGACTTGATCTCCTTCTTGTGGCTTTTTCACAACTGCTTTAAAGTTTTTTTGAGCAAAACGTTCAATTTCTTGTTGTGTGTATCCTGTAAGTAGATGCCAACGACTCGTATCTCCTTGAAACTTCTCAACATATGCCTTTAATGCATCCGGCGTATCGTTTTCAGGATCGACACTAAACGAAACAAAATGAACGTCTAACCCTTTTTCTTTTGACATTTTTTGTAATTTCGCCATATTTGCCGTCATTGGAGGACAAACGTCAGCGCAGCGCGTAAAAATAAAATCAGCCACCCATACTTTTCCTTTCAAATCAGTTAGACCAAATGTTTGACCATTTTGATCAGTAAATGCAAAATCTTCAATTGGCCAATTTTTTGCATCTGGAATCGATTGTTGGCAAGCAACAAGCAAAGATAATAGTACAACAAACAACGATAAACGTATTCGTCTCACCTTTTCGCTCCTCCTACTCCGTATAATACATAAACCCTATTGCTCCTGGACCTGTATGCGTCGAAATAATCGGAGTTGTATATACAATGTCTGTTTTTGTCCATCCTGTTGCTTCTGCAATCGCCTGTTTTAACCGTTCGCTTAAATCAAGGGCGTCTGCGTGAGCGATGCCCACTGCTCGAATCATTTTTCCTTTCGTATGTTCAACAAATTGATTTGTTAAATATTTGACGATTTGAGAATGACTCCGAACTTTCGTTACAGGCGTATACACCCCATCTTCTAATGAAGCGATCGGTTTAATGTTTAATAGCGAACCAAGCATTGCTTTTCCTCGTCCAATTCGTCCGCCTTTGACGAGATTTTCAAGCGTATCAACAACGACGAATAAATGCGTATTTGCACGGATCGCATCAAGACGTGAAACAATTTCTGCTACCGTTTTTCCTTCAGCAGCCATTTTTGCCGCTTCTAACACTTGAAAGCTAAGCGCAAGGGAAATAAAACGCGAATCGACGACCGTGACATTTGCTTTTGTCATAGCCGCAGCACTTTCTGCAGAGCGCACCGTTCCGCTCATTCCCCCTGTCATATGAATCGAAATGACATCGTATCCCGCTTCTCCAAGTTCATCATATACTTGTAAAAACTGCCCTGCCGACGGTTGGGAGCTTTTTGGAAGCTCACGTGATTGTTTCATTTTTTCAATAAATTGTTGTGGAGTTAAGTCAATACCATCCAAATATGTTTGCCCATCAATAGAGATAGATAATGGAACAACACGAATGTCCCACGCTTCAATTGTTTCTTTTGGCAAATCGATTGTAGAATCTGTTACAATTTTTACTTTGCTCATTTTTTCACTTCCTGTATTTCATTCTAAAATTTTCGTACGTTGAAATTATATAATAAAATCGTCCTGTATGTCGTCGTTTTCATAAATTTTTTTGTAAAAAAAGAGCCGATTTGCACATTAGCAAAACAGCCCCTTCGTCATTTATGCATTGTTTTTTAAAACTTCAGATTTAAATATTTGTTCGTATATCGGCCACTTCAACACACGCTTTAAATAATCTTTAAATGAATACACCTTCTTTGGACTTTTATTAGCATACACTTGTGCAATAAACGTCTGCAACCGCACTTTGACAATAAATTGATAAAGGTTATCGTCCTCCAATATCGGAATTTCGATAATTTTCACTTTTTGCCCATCTACGTTTTTAAACTCTAGGCTTTTGAATAACAAAATATCAATCCTCTTTTTTGACCGATTTATTTATATTATACACGATTTTTGTGTTGAAGTATGTCACATTTCGTCGTCGATTTATAAAAAATTTTTGTCAAATGAGTAAATGGAATAAACTGCTATCTTTATTCACTTCCATAAACGGAAAACCTTTTTTCTTCATTCGTTCAACAAGTGGACCATAATCTTCGCGACATTTCAATTCGATACCAACGAGTGCCGGACCACTATCTTTATTATTTTTTTTTGTATATTCAAACAATGTAATGTCATCGGTCGGTCCTAGCACTTCATCAAGAAATTCACGTAAAGCTCCCGCACGTTGTGGAAAATTCACGATAAAATAATGTTGAAGACCTTCATAAATCATCGACCGCTCTTTAATTTCTTGCATGCGTCCGATGTCATTGTTTCCTCCGCTAATAATACAAACAACGGTCTTGCCACGAATATGCTCTTTATATAAATCAAGCGCAGCAACAGGCAACGCCCCAGCAGGCTCCACTACAATAGCATTTTCATTGTAAAGCTGCAAAATCGTTGTACACACTTTTCCTTCAGGAACGACCACAATGTCGTCAACGATGTCTTTGGCTAATGCAAATGTTTTTTCACCCACACGCTTTACCGCTGCACCATCTACAAACGAGTCAATTTCATTTAAAGTAATTACTTCCTTTGCTTCAAACGATTTTTTCATTGAAGGAGCCCCTTCTGGTTCGATACCAATCAATTTCGTCGTTGGTGAAATACTTTTTATATACGTACCGACACCCGAAATAAGTCCTCCTCCACCAATACTTGCGAACACATAGTCTATCGGTTCTTCGCAGTCATTTAAAATTTCAACCCCAACCGTTCCTTGTCCAGCAATGACAGCTTCATCATCGAACGGATGGATAAACGTTCGCTTCTCTTTTTTGGCACAAACAAGCGCTTGCTCATAAGAATCATCAAATGTATCGCCAACTAAAATGATATCAACAAATTCCCGACCAAAAAATTGTACTTGTGATACTTTTTGTCGTGGAGTGGTAGATGGCATATAAATTTTACCGTGCACACCGAGTGCTCGACACGAATAAGCGACACCTTGCGCATGATTGCCTGCACTTGCGCAAACAATTCCGTTTTTCTTTTCTTCTTCGCATAAACTTTTCATTCGATAATATGCCCCACGAATTTTAAACGATCGAACGACTTGTAAATCTTCCCTTTTAAAGTATACGTGGCAATCATAACGTTCTGAAAGCAGTTCATTTTTTTGTAAAGGGGTATGATACACAACATCTTTTAGCGTTTGATAAGCAATTAAAATATCTTCTACATATACGCCATGTTTTCGTTTTACTTGTTGTTCCATCTTCTCGTTCCCTTTCTATTTATAATTTCGTTGTCAAAATTATGTTATTCTAAAATATATCATATTTTCGGATAAAGAAAAGTAAATTTTCTAAAAATTAATCAAAAAGATGAAGCTCGCTGACTAGCGAGCTCGTTCATATATGCAAAATGTATGTGGATAGCGATTTTTTTCGTCTTGCACACCTTGTCGAGCGGTACGAAGCGCCCACTGTTTTTCATCGATTGGTGGGAAAAATGTATCACCTGTAAACGTTGCATCAATATGTGTAACGTACAATCGGTCCGCTAGCGACATGGCTTGTTCAAATACTTGTGCCCCTCCAATGATAAACACATGACCATATTGTTGTTCGATTTGTCGAATGTGATCCATCGAATGAATGACTTGAACATTGGAATTCACTAAAAACGTTTTGTCTCGTGTCAGGATTATATTGATTCTCCCCGGGAGTGGACGACCAATCGATACAAACGTTTTTCGTCCCATAACAATCGGATGTCCCATAGTTACACGTTTAAAATAAGCCAAATCTGCTGGTAAATACCAAGGTAACGTATTGTTATAACCAATTACTCGATTTCGATCCATAGCCACAATAATAGAAATCAATCGACTCACTTCCTTATACAGACACGTCCGCTTTAATATGCGGATGTGGATCATAGTCAATAATTTCAAAATCTTCAAAACGATACTCAAAAATAGAAGCTGGCTTTCGTTTTATTATTAATTTTGGAAGAGGGCGCGGCTGTCGCGTTAATTGCAACTTCGCTTGTTCAATATGATTCATATATAAATGAACATCACCGCCAGTAAAAATAAGTTCTTTTGGCTGCAGATCGCATTGTTGAGCAACCATATATGTAAGTAGCGCGTAGCTTGCGATATTGAACGGAAGACCTAAAAATGTGTCAACAGAGCGTTGCTGCCACATGCATGATAACATCCCGTTTTCAACATAAAACTGAAAAGCATAATGACAAGGTGGCAATTTCATATCGTCTAACTCTGCGACATTCCACGCACTGACTAAAAGGCGACGTGAATTTGGATTGTTTTTTATTTGTTCGATTACTTCGCTAATTTGATCAATCGTTCGGCCGTCTGCTCCCCTCCATGAACGCCATTGTGCACCATATACTGGTCCTAAGTCTCCATTTTCATCCGCCCATTCGTCCCAAATCGTTACACCATTTTCTTTTAAATAGCGAATATTCGTATCCCCGCTCAAAAACCAAAGTAATTCATGAATAATGGAACGAATATGTAACTTTTTTGTTGTAAGTAAAGGAAAGCCTTCTCGTAAATCAAAACGCAACTGACGTCCAAATACAGAAAGCGTCCCCGTTCCCGTACGATCGTCTTTATACACACCGTTTTGTAAAATATCTTCGAGTAATTGTAAATATTGCTTCATGATACCCTCACCCTTTTTTATTTACTGTCATTTATTATGACATAAAGCAGAAAAGTAGGAAAGACAAAAAACCGTAGGATTTGCCCTACGGTCTAACAAATACGAGGTAACATGAGTCCGGTTAGTCGGTATAACCGTCTTGTTGTACCGAGTGATGTCCGCAATAACAACTGCCCTTTGTTTGTTGCTCGAACTGTTCCGATCATAGCCGCGTCTTTTCCCTCTGGTTGGGAACGAAGTGCATCAAGAACTGCCTGTTCATCTTCTTTTGGTACGATCATGACTACTTTTCCTTCGTTAGCCAAGTAAAGCGGATCAAAACCGAGTAGTTCACATGCACCTTCTACTTCCTTTTTCATAGGGATACGATCTTCTTCCAACTCAATCGTTACACCAAAATCTTCACAAATTTCTACAAGAGCTGTTGCTAATCCACCGCGGGTCGGATCGCGCATCAGCCGAATGTGTTCACTTGCCCCCATCGCCTTTTCAATGAGCGAATATAACGAGGCGCAGTCGCTTTCAACTGTTGATACAAGCCCTAATTCGCCACGAGCAACTAATATAGCTACTCCATGATCGCCAACTGAACCGCTCACAATGACCGAGTCTCCTTCACAAATTTTCCGATCAAGCGGACGTGAAACGACACCGATCCCTGATGTATTAATATATAATCGATCCGCGCTGCCTCGTTCAACAACTTTTGTATCTCCCGCCACAATCGCCACATTTGCTTTTTTCGCTTCTTCTGCCATCGATTGAACGATCGTTTTTAAATCGCGAATAGGAAAACCTTCTTCAATAATAAAGCCACACGTCAAAACTTTCGGAACCGCCCCGACAACCGCTAAGTCATTTATTGTTCCCGCTACCGCTAATTTCCCTATATTTCCACCCGGAAAGAAAAGTGGTTTAACGACAAAACTGTCTGTTGTCACAGCGAGCTCATGTGCTCCTAACGTCAATGTAGCAGAGTCCAATTTGGCATAATGATCGTTATGAAACGTAGAAACAAACACATCTGTAATTAGTTTGTGGGCTAATTCTCCCCCGTCTCCGTGAGCGAGCGTAATTCGCTCCATTTATTATTCCTCCCTCATGTATTGATAATACGCCGCGCAACTACCTTCTGATGACACCATACATGGACCAATCGGGTTTAGCGGTGTACACGCTTTTCCGAATAATGCACATTGCGGTGGATCAATGAGACCACGAATAACTTCCCCACAACGACACTTTGTTCGACGTGGTTCACGCGTTAAAACAGAAAACTTCACTTTTGCATTAAACGAATCATACTTTTTCTTAAAGTCCATCCCACTATTAGGAATAACACCGATGCCACGCCACGCCTCATCACATAACGTAAAGTAGTGATTCATCCAATATTTCGCTTGTATATTTCCTTGTTCAGTCACAACACTTTTGTAATCATTTAATATCACTACACGTTGTTCGATCGACAACATTAACAAATGACGAATCGCACTTAACATATCAAGTACTTCAAACCCACTAATTACTGCAGGCATACGGTATTCTGTTGCTAAAAACTCAAAATGTTTTCTTCCCATTACCATCGATACGTGTCCAGGAAGTAAAAATCCATCTAATGCAACTTCTCCATCGTGAAGTAATTGTCGCAAAATCGGTTCGACGAGCTTTGTCGACATCCACATCGAAAAATTGTGCACTTGTTTTTCTTCTGCTTCCTTTACCGCTGCAGCTAAAATCGGGATCGTCGTTTCAAACCCTATGCCTAAAAAAATAACTTCTTGATCCGAATGTTGTTCAGCGATACGAACTGCATCAACAGGAGAATAGACGACTCGTACATCTTTTCCTTCTGTCTTTGCTTGCATCAACGTTCCGTAAGATCCAGGAACTCGCATCATATCACCAAACGTACAAATGATTCGATCTGCGCCATCCGTCAAAGAAACCATCGCATCAATCGTTACTTGATCGGTCACACAAACAGGGCAGCCAGGACCAGAAATAAGACGAACATATCCTTCAAGCGCTTTTTTTACCCCCGTACGAGCAAGTGCCATTGTATGCGAACCACATACTTCCATAAACGAAGGCACTCGTCCGAACGTTTGTTGAAACTGACTCGCTAACGTCCGTACTTCTTGTAACAACGTTCGACTGATTGCTGAGCGAGTTAGGTTATCCATCACGTCTAGCATCGACTAGCTTCCTCCATTCTTCTAAACTTTCTCTTGCATATTGCTCATCAATAATAGACATCGCCTGTCCTGCATGCACAATAACATAGTCACCAATTTTCACTTCAGGAACAAAAATAACTCCAACATTCATTTGTGACCCCATTACATCTACTAATGCTGAAAAACCTTCAATATGTAACACTTTTGCTGGCACTCCTACACACATACACGTTCCCTCCTATGTGCTGCAATAATTAACTGTCCAAGCGCTAGTCCCCCATCATTGCAAGGTACTTTTTGATGCGTATAAACACATAACCCGAGTTTGTTCAGTTCTTGTCGAAGACGTTTTGTGATATAGCGGTTATGCATGCTTCCTCCAGATAACACGATGTTTCGTTCGTATGTTGGATATTGTTGTAAAGCTAAGCGAACCATTTCAACAGATGCTTGAACGACCGTTTCATGGAAGCGACCAGCAATGGTATTCGTTTGCTCATGAGCTTCAACATCTTGAATTATCGCTCGCCACATCTCCGTCAAATCGATCTCCCATTCATCGCACTTCTTTACACGAAATGGATAAGTCTCATATATTTTTGTATCATCGATTAATTCAGAAAGTCGAATCGCTGCTTCTCCATCATATGTACTATGTGTGCAAACGTACAAAAAGGCACTAACGGCGTCAAATAGCCTCCCGCACGTACCTGCTAAAGGAGAGTGTAGCCCTTTTTCGACCATTTGTTTTAATACACGTACCTCTTGTGCTCGTTCGGTAAATCGCTTCTCCGCCAGAGCATATCCTTGTTCACCGAAATAATGTCCCAGCATGCCGACTGTTGTACGCCAAGGCTCTTTTATACAACGTTCTCCACCTGGAAGAGGCGTATATGTTAAATGTCCGAGTCGTTTATACTGCAAAGCATCTCCGTACAGTAACTCAAAGCCCCATATATGTCCATCTTCTCCGTATCCTGTTCCATCTAAAATAAGACCAAAACAAGGGGAGTGGATATGATTTTCCTCCATGCATGAAACCATGTGCGCATGATGATGTTGGACAGCTACAATATCAACATTCCATTGTTTTGCAATATTCCACGTTTCATAATTTGGATGTAAATCGACAGCGACTACTTTCGGTGTCACTCCCATCCATGTGCGTAAATGTTCGTATTCCTGTTGGAAATGTTCAACCACCTCTACATGCTCTAAGTCACCAATATGAGGGCCTAAAAAAATTTGATGATGTCTTCCAAACGCGAATACGTTTTTTTGTTGTCCACCAAGTGCAACAATTTCATGAACGTCATACTTCGTCTCTAATGGATCGGGAACAAAGCCACGCGCTCGTCGAATAAAATGAATCTTGCCACTCTCTATTTGAACAACAGAATCATCAATAGGGTGAACAATCGGACGATTATGTACAAGAAAATAATCAGCAATGCCTTGTAAATCACGTAAAGCTTGTTCATCTTCATATATAATCGGTACTCCCGAACGATTCGCACTTGTCATAACAACGACAGGCAATTGCTCATCAAGCAATAAATGATGAAGCGGAGTGTACGGTAACATCACCCCAACCGTTTGTAACCCAGGAGCAACCGATGGAGCAATCATTGTGTTTCTTTTCTGTTTTATCACAACAATCGGAGCTTCCGATGAAATTAATAATTGTTTTTCTTCTTTCGTTATTTCACATAATTGCTCTACTATGTCAAGTGAAGCAGCCATAATAGCTAACGGTCGATTTGGGCGTTGTTTTCGCAAACGTAATTGTTGAACTGCCTGTTCGTTAGTCGCGTCACAAGCTAAGTGATATCCACCTAATCCTTTCACCGCAACAATCGCCCCAGCACGAATATATTGCTTCGCTTGTTCAATCGCATCCCCTTGTACCATTTGACCATCTACCTTCAATAATGCAACAGATGGACCGCATGTTGGACAAGCAATAGGTTGGGCGTGATGACGGCGGTTCATAGGATCTTTGTACTCTTGTTCACATCGCTCACACATTTGAAACGAATGCATCGATGTAAACGGGCGATCATACGGTAATTGTTCAATAATTGTATACCGAGGACCACATTGTGTACAATTGATAAACGGATAACGATAGCGATGATCATTTCGGTCATTCATTTCCCGTAAACAATCATCGCAAACAGCCGTATCGATCGGAATCACGAGCGAAGAACTTCCTTTTCGTTCGCTTGGAATAATAGAAAAATCTTTAAACGCACGCCATTGTACTAAAGTTACAACCATCTCATCAATACGGGATAATCGCGGCGCCTGAACAGGTAAAGCGTGAATAAACTGATCGACTGCATCTGCATCGCCTTCAACATGAATAAAAACTCCGTCCATATTGTTTTGTATAGTTCCTTTTACTTGATATCGTTGGGCAAGTGCGAAAATAAAAGGACGGAAGCCAACTCCTTGCACTCGTCCTTTTACTGTGATGTTAACTGCTTTTTGCATCGGGCAACCCCTTCTCGAATCCAATGTAGCCATTCATCCATGCCTTCACCGGTTTTTGCTGATAGCGGTAATAACGTAGACTGTGGATTAATACATGACAAGTCTTCCTTTGCTTGTTCCACATTAAAATCAAGATATGGCAATAAATCGATTTTATTCAGTAAAACAAGCTCTGTTCTTATAAACATCGTTGGGTATTTCGGAATTTTATCATTTCCTTCTGGTATACTTAATACTGCCACTTTATGTTGCTGTCCTAAATCATAACTAGATGGACAAACAAGATTACCTACGTTTTCAATAAACAAAATATCTAGTTGTTGAAAATCAAATTGCGGTAGCACAGCCGCAATCATACGTGCATCTAAATGACATCCTCCGTGTGTATTAATTTGTACCGCTTGCGCACCAAGAGCACGAATGCGCTCTGCGTCTTTTTCCGTTGCTAAATCTCCTTCGATGACACCAATGCGAAACTCATTTGCTAATGCTTCGATCGTTTTTTCTAAAATGGTCGTCTTTCCTGCCCCAGGTGAGCTCATTATATTGATCACAAGCGTATTCGTTTCCTCAAACAATTGACGATTAAACGCAGCTGCCCGATTATTGTTTGTTAACACATCAACTTCTAATGTAATTTTCATATTATTAACCCCCTTCATATGCCAAAATACGAAATGTTTCTCCAGCTACAATTTTTCCACTTGGAAGCAAACATGTTGGACATTGGGCAATTTTAGCAACTGGCACATATTGTTTATCACAAATCGCACAAATCGCTTTCGCTTCCTCGATATGAATAATCAACTCAGCATCTGACGTTAAACAATTATCTTCTTGTATTTTATACACATCAAAAGCAAACTGTAATGCATCTGGAAGCGCATTGCTTAACGTGCCAACAACCAACTCTACTTTTTTTACATATTTCACTTTTTTCGTTTGGGCATCTTGTTCAATTAGCTGAACGATTTCTCCCATTAACGCCATCTCATGCATACGAATCCCTTTCTATTTGTACATACCATATATTTCCCTCTTTTTTCGTTGGAAGAAGTGGCATATGCAATGTGCCATGTTGTGAGAATACGCGCCATTCACGATCACAGTATAAACAA
This sequence comes from Anoxybacillus sp. TBDG-1, assembly GCF_054815885.1. Taxonomy (NCBI): domain Bacteria; kingdom Bacillati; phylum Bacillota; class Bacilli; order Caryophanales; family Anoxybacillaceae; genus Anoxybacillus; species Anoxybacillus sp. TBDG-1. The sequence goes on along the minus strand of NZ_JBTZSY010000018.1, from coordinate 7,270 downwards.
ATAAAACGATGGTCTTGGTGAATGTAATGAGGCATCACGTGACAATGTGAACAAATGGCTTTTTTTGCATGTAATGTCCCGTCATGGTTATAAACAACAATCGGGATGCGACCAACCGTTTTCATTTCGACATCACATACATCATCGCACGAGCCAATAGCATGCCACGTGCGATGATCGAAAAATAATTTCTTCACTTTTTCCACCTCTTCCTCTAATAATGGGGCGGAAGCTTCTTTCAGCGTTTCAACGAAACTATTACGCATCATCTTTAAAAATTGTGAACGATTCATGTCGTATGACACCACTTCTCTACTTGATGAACGACTTGTTCAACAACATGCGGCAGTTGCGCTTGGACGATCGGTGATAGTTCTAATCCGAGAGATAAAGAAGCTGGTTGTATTCCGAACAAAACCATTTGCTTTGGGTATGTTTGTCGTAATTTCGCCGCTGACAATACTTCTTGAAAACCAAGTTGATGAATAGACATTTTAATTCCAAAATAAGCTGGAATTTCGTCGTCCACTAATATAATCATCGTTCCTGCTTCTTTTCCTGCATTGACAGCATCGACAATTGCCAAATACTCCGTCTCTTCGATTGTCCCAAGTAAACGCATCCCATCCGTTGATCCTTCAATTACTTCTACATCATCGTATTTCGCCAATTTTTCTTCTAATAAAGGCAAAATATGAATGCCTACTCCTTCATCGGAATAAAGTAAATTTCCAATTCCGAGAACGGTTATTTTTTTATTTTTCATTATGTTCACCTAATGCTTCTTTTTTTCGTTCTATTTTATAACCGGTAAAAATCGACGACATCGTTCCATTTCGTTGTAAATAGTCTTCACGAAACGCCATATACACGTGTACGACAGTAAAAATCATAAACCCCCATGCGACGAGGTGATGCCATGAACGAACGGAGTAGCTATCACCACCAAATAAATGAGCCACCCACATAAACATTTTTCCATAAATCGATTCCGGTTGTGGCTCGAATAATAAGTAATAACCTGTAAGCATCATAATGATGGATCCAAGCCCGATAAAAATCCAATAACTCAATTGGGCAAGCGGATTATGTCCGATATAATGTTTTTTATTGTTTTTCATAAACAAGTAATATTTGATCGTTTCGAATGCTTCTTTCCAAAAAGAAAGGCGAAACGGATTCGATGTCGCATGTTCATTTCCTTTGTATACCCAATACCAACGAACAGCTAAATTAATAGTAAAAAGAAACGCAACAAAAAAGTGAATATAGCGCGCCCACCCCATCAAAAAAGAGTAATACGCTTCTTCTTGAATAGATGCAGAAACAAACGGGCGGCCGATAAACACGCCCGTAATCATTAAAACTATAATGGAAAAAGCATTAATCCAATGAAAAATGCGAACAGGCAATTCCCATACGTACACTTTCACCATTTGGTCGTTTAACTCAATGTTTTTCGCTTTTCGTGACCGTTTCCAAACTACTTGTGTTTGTTTTTGCTCAATTTTTGGATTTGTTGGGACTGACATACACTCCCCTCCTACCCAATACGAATATGAGTCGTCTGTTTTGATTCAAGATCTGTTAAATGAACCGCACATGCTAAACATGGATCGAACGAATGGACAATGCGTAAAATTTCCAACGGTTTTTCTTTGTCAAGCAACGGTGTTCCTTTTAAAGATGCTTCATACGCACCAATTTGTCCTTTATGGTCACGCGGTGAGGCGTTCCATGTTGTCGGAACAACCGCTTGATAGTTTTTCGTTTTCCCATTTTCAATTTCAATCCAATGACCTAACGCTCCGCGTGGCGCTTCCATCCATCCGACTCCTTTTGCGTGTTTTGGCCATGTACTTGGCTCCCATTTTGTTCGATCGAATGTAATTTGGTTTCCGTTCCGAATATTCGCAAGCAATGCATCCATATCGTCACGCATCCATTTCGCAACGAGAATAGACTCAAGTCCACGTGCTACTGTGCGCCCGAGTGCTGAACGCATCGCTTCAAGTGGCCAATTTAATTTTTTCAACGTATCATCTATTAATCCGACAAACTCATCTTTCTTTAATGCATAACCAACAAGCATACGTGCAAGTGGCCCTGTTTCCATCGGATGCTCTTTCCATCTCGGAGATTTTAACCAGCTATATTTTTCTTCCGTGTTTAATGTTTTAAATGGTGGTTTCGGTCCTGTATAACGAAGTGAAGTTTCGCCTTCCCATGGATGTTTACCAACTCCACCTTCTTTTCCATCATACGTATACCATGAATGATCAATAAACTCTTTTACTTGTTCTGGATCTTTTGGATCGACATCAAGTACTTCATTTAAATTTCCATTTAAAATAACACCACGTGGAAAACGATATAAATGGACATCGCGAATATCACCTGTTGAAAAATCACCATAACATAAATAGTTATTTAAGCCGCCACCATATGTCCAATCTTTATAAAATGAGCCGATCGCCAATAAGTCTGGGATGTAAACATTATTTACAAACTCTACTGCTTGATCAATAATTTGCGAAACATGCATCAAACGTTCGGCATGAATGGCGTTATCGCTATTAATATCAATTGGCGTAGCCATCCCACCAACAACATAGTGAGGATGAGGGTTTTTTCCTCCGAAAATCGTATGGATTTTCACAATTTCTTTTTGCCAATCAAGCGCTTCTAAATAGTGAGCAACAGCAAGTAAATTTACTTCAGGTGGTAATTTATATGCCTTATGTCCCCAATAGCCGTTTGCAAAAATACCAAGCTGACCACTATCCACAACTTTTTGTACTTTCATTTGAATGTCTTTAAAATAACCTGGAGACGATTTTGGCCAACTAGAAAGAGACTGAGCAATGCGGCTTGTCTCGTTTGGATCTGCTTTCAGGGCGCTTAATACATCTACCCAGTCAAATGCATGCAAATGATAAAAGTGAACGACATGGTCATGTAAAAAGACCGCTGCGTTCATAATGTCACGAATGAGATGTGCGTTTCTTGGAATTTTAATATCGAGCGCATCTTCAACGGAACGGATAGAAGCTAGAGCGTGGGTTGTTGTACAAACGCCACAAATGCGTTGCACATATGCCCAAACATCTCGTGGATCGCGATCACGCACAATTAATTCAATGCCACGAACTGCTGTACCGGAACTAAATGCCTCTTGAATGACGCCACTTTCATCAACGTCTACTTCTATACGTAAATGTCCTTCAATTCGCGTTACTGGATCGACAACAATGCGTTCTGTCATCTTTATTCACCTCAATCATGATGTTCATCTTTTTTCTTCATTGCTGTTACCGCAGCGTGGGCAGCAACACCTGCAGCTGTCACACCAACTGCAATCGCTCCGACCGTTTCTGGATTAATCGTCGTTTGGGATGCAGGAATTTTAGCACGACGAACAAAGAAAGGACCGTTGTCCCAAAAACCTTTTTCAGAGCAACCAATACATGGGTTTCCGGATTGAATTGGGTAGCTAACCCCTCCGTTCCAGCGCATTTCTGCGCAAGAGTTATATGTTGTTGGTCCTTTACATCCTACTTTATATAAACAATATCCTTGTCGTGCTCCTTCATCATCAAACGATTCCGCAAATAGCCCAGCATCAAAATATGCTCGGCGATTGCATTTATCGTGAATACGATGACGATAAAACGCTTTTGGTCTTCCAAGATGATCGAGCTCTGGCAGTTTTCCAAACGTGATGATATGTGCAATGACACCTGTCATAACTTCTGCAATTGGTGGACATCCTGGAACTAATATGACTGGTTTATCTTTCACAAAATGTGTAATTGGTTTTGCTTTTGTTGGGTTCGGATATGCGGCAGGAATTCCACCCCACGATGAACAGCTTCCATATGCAATAATTGCTTTTGCTCCTTTAGCTGCACGAAGAAACGTCTCTTTTGCCGATACACCGCCAACGGTTAAAAATGCATCATCTGTTGGCAAACTTCCTTCCACCGCAAGTATGTATTCCCCAGGATAATGTTCAAGAACATGTTCAAGTGCGGCTTCGATTTGATGGCCGGAAGCAGCGGAAAGCACTTCAGAATATTCAAGTGAAATCATGTTTAAAAGCACACTTTCTACTTTTGGGTGTGTAGAACGAATAAATGATTCAGAGCAACCTGTACAGTCTTGAAACTGTAACCAAATGACAGGAACACGTTGACTCTTTTCCATTGCCGAAACAACTTGATCCGTTTGTGAAAAATCTAGCCCCATTGTCGCTGCAAGTGCCGTACACATTTTTAAAAAATCGCGTCTCGTGAAACCACGGTCAAGCACTTCTTCCAAAATCGTTTTTCTTTTCACATAGCTCCTCCCCTTTACTTGATAACGCTTACAATTGATTATATATCATTATTTATCTTTATGTTATTTTTAAGGAATAACTGTAACAAAATGTTCTTAAATATATTAACAACATGAAAATAGTTTTTATTATAATAAATTAAATACAGAAACAAAAAAGCGCCTTCTATTCTGAAGACGCTCCTTGTCCTAACTGTTTTTCTTTTCGTTTATACACAAATTTTGAGATCGATATACTTACTTCATATAACAACAGCAACGGAATCGTCACTAAAAAATCAGAAATAAAATCCGGTGGCGTAATGGTTACTGCGATAACAACTAATATAAAGTACGCATACTTTCTTACTTTTTGTAGCGCATATGGATTAATTAAACCAATGCTTGTCAAAAACATAACAATAATCGGTAATTCAAACAATACAGCGAAAGGAATTGTCATATTTAAAATAAATCGAAAATACTTTTCTGTCGTAAACATCGTTGCGAACAAATCTCCGCCGAGACTCATTAAAAAATGGAATACCATTGGCAATACAACAAAGTAGCCAAAACATAAACCGAGTACAAATAATAGAAACGTCGCTGGAATATACGACAACGTTACTTTTCGCTCCCGTGGTGTAAGAGCAGGCTTCACGAACATCCATACTTGCCAAACAAATACAGGAATCGTCATTGTAATCGCAAAAACGCCAGCTAATACGACATACACCCATAAAATGTCAGTAGGTCCTAAAATCGTTAGCTTTACATCTAAATCGGAAATTAGCCAACGATATAAATCTTGAACAAAGATAAACCCTACAATAAAAAATAAAATGAGTGCTCCAACAACAATAAAAATGCGTTTACGTAACTCTTCTAAATGTTCAACCAACGTCATCTCTTCATCTTCGTATCTTTTCTTTTCTTCCACGAGCGTAAACACCAACCTTTTTCCATGTTAAAAACGGCAACACATCGTTGCCGCTTTATGATTTACGCGCTTCTTTCTTTTCATCAAGCTCTTCTAATACTTCATCGCGCAATCCTTTTGTTGATTTTTTAAACTCACGCAATGTTTCACCAAAAGCCCGTCCGATTTCAGGTAATTTCTTCGGTCCAAAAATGACAAGAGCGATGACAAGAATTAAAATTAAACCAGGTACCCCGATATTTGAAAGCATAACGTCATCTCCTTTTTTTTCATACATACGCTTCTTTTTTATTGTATTGCTAAGATCTTCATTTTTCAATGACAAATTGTTAAGAGGTGTGAGAAATGTTTGACAATCAACATACAGTGTACGCTATTTTCTTTACAATTGATAGCAATGTCATTGTAGAAGTAGGTAAATTAGGTACTTTTTTATTCCCGAGCGGAAACTATATTTATGTAGGGAGCGCGAAACGAAACATACAATCACGTATTCAACGCCATCTCCAAGTAGAAAAACGCAAGCATTGGCATATCGATTACATTCGCCCATACGGTGAAATCATACACGTTCAAACGTATTCTTCTGAACTTAGTGAATGTGAACGTACCCAACAACTTTTTCAACAATATAAAGGACAATGGATCGTAAAAGGATTTGGTTCATCTGACTGTCGTTGTTTTTCTCATCTTATTTACTATAAACAATAAACGAGAGATATGTTCCCTCGTTTAGCTCGCCTTTTCATATTTTTCTTCTGATTTAGCTACAATTACCGCGCATGCAGCATCGCCTGTAATATTCACGACTGTTCTCGTCATATCAAGCAAACGATCAACTCCTAGAATAAGAGCGACACCTTCAACAGGTAGACCGACGGATGTTAACACCATGGAAAGCATAATTAAACCAACACCTGGAACGCCTGCTGTACCAATACTCGCAAGTATTGCCGTTAAAATGACTGTCAAAAGATCACTAAATGTCAAATCGACACCATACACTTGGGCGATAAACATCGTTGCCACACCTTGCATAATGGCTGTTCCATCCATATTGATTGTTGCACCAAGTGGTTGCACAAAACCGCTAATGCTTTTCGGAACGTTTAAATGTTTTTGTGCTGTTTCCATCGATACTGGCAACGTAGCATTGCTGCTCGATGTACTGAACGCAACAGCCATCGCTGGAGAAAATCCTTTAATAAATGCGATAGGGCTCATTTTCCCAAGTGTCCATACTGCCGTACCATACACGACGAAGAAATGAATAAATAACGCTAACAATACAGCAAACATATATTTCCCCATCGCTGCGATCGCGTCGAATCCTTGTCCTCCAATGGCGATAGCAATTAATGCAAACGCACCGTATGGAGCGAACTTCATCACCCATTCGACTAAGTACATGAGAACATCATTGGCTTGCTCTACGAATACTCGTACTTGTTTCACCCGATCACCTAAACGGGCAATTGCCATCCCCACAAGCACTGCAAAGACAATTACTTGCAGCATATTCCCTTCTACCATTGCTTGAAATGGGTTTGTTGGAATAATATTTAATAATGTATCTACAACTGGTGGAGCTTCCTTCTTTTCAAACGTTGCCCCTTCTAAATTAAAATTTCCTTCTCCCGGACGAATGACAGATCCTAACGTTAAAGCAATGATAAGTGCCAAAGAAGTAGTAATTAAGAAGAATGCAATGGTTTTCATACCGATACGACCAAGCTTTTTCGGATCACCGACACCAGCTGCCCCTAAAATAAGCGATACAAGTACAATTGGAACAACAAGCAGTTTGATTAAGTTAATAAATATTGTGCCAAGTGGGTTGAGCACGTACGTTTTTGTGAGGTCAAACCATTCTGTTGGAAGGGCTAAGTTGAAAATAAGACCTACGATAATTCCTGCAAACATTCCGAGTAAAATTTTCTTTGTCATCGACATATCCACACCGTTACAGAAAACTTACAAAACTTTATAAATAATCTATTCATTATTTATAAA
>NZ_JBTZSY010000017.1:47474-48791 GCF_054815885.1 Anoxybacillus sp. TBDG-1 | reverse complement strand
TCAAATTTCCAATTTCGATGATGTTTCACCTTGACATATTACCGCAGGACTTTCTTACATGATGAGAAGAAAGAGCGTTCTAAAACAAAAACGCTATACCCCCTAAGGACATAGCGATCCCTAGTTTTTTTATAGAGGGTGTTCTAGAACCTCTCCTACGCAAGTGGCGTAGAATTCTTCTTCAAATTGTACGCCTAACAATATATCATAAAACGTATATTCATTCTACAAAAAAATTATGCTTTATTTGTGAACAGTTTTCAGGATATAATAACAACAAGAAAGGCGCAAAGCGCCCGCCTATCGGCGAAGAGCGCACAAGCCCCACCGAGGAGGCTGTCGCCGCCGCAGTGTGGGGCGGAGCGACTCGAGCCGATGGCGCTTGGAGCTAGACAGCTCCCTAAATCTGAAATTTTATACTTTCTTATCTTTCAAAAAAGTTAGGTGATTCAATATGACAAAACGTTCTACTTTTGACGCGGCACTTCAACAGCTACGCGAAAAATTAATGACGATGGTATCTGCATCTCAACAGGCGCTCCATGAATCGATTGAAGCGTTAAAAACGCAAGATGTCACGAAAGCGGAGGAAATTATTGAAAACGATAAAAAAATTAACGAGCTTGAACGAGAAATTAACGAGCTTGCGATTATGACGATTTTAAAACAACAACCAGTCGCATCTGACTTACGGCGGTTAATTGTCGCTCTTAAAATTTCATCAGATGTCGAGCGTATTGGCGACATTGCTGTCAATATCGCAAAATCGGTTAAATTTATTGGCACAGAGCCACATGTAAAACCGATCGTTCACATTCCTGAAATGGCAGCGATCGTCAATGAGATGTTAGAACATGCACTTCACGCGTTCCATAACGATGATATTGAAGAAGCAAAACGAATCGCGCTCGAAGATGACCGCGTTGACGAATTACAAGGAAAAATTATTCAAGAATTAATTGATTTAATGAGGGAAAAACCAGAATTTACGAACCAAATTACACAATTGTCGTTTGTGACGCGCAATTTAGAGCGCGCTGGCGACCATGTGACAAACATCGCCGAAAATATTTTATATAGCGTCAAAGGCATTCGCATGGATTTAAATTATTAACCGTTTCGGTGCCTCATGTCATTTGAGGCATCTTTTTTATTTGTCGATTTTTTTATGATCTGGTGATATAATCGTGTCGGGGGAGGTGAGCGAAAGTGGATGAAATGCTAAAACGTATTTTCGATGAACTCGCGTTGATGCGCGAACACATGGCCACAAAAGACGATATCGCGAGCATCGAACAACGTATGGCCACAAAAGAT
>NZ_JBTZSY010000017.1:0-47374 GCF_054815885.1 Anoxybacillus sp. TBDG-1 | reverse complement strand
CAAAAGATGACATCGCAAGTATCGAACAACGCATGGCCACAAAAGATGACATCGCTGATATTCCTCTCATTAAACAAGCTGTATTCGAAATACTAGAAGCAGTCAATGAAATTCCAACGATCAAGCAAAACCTCGCTGAAATGTCCCAAAAACTAGATGATGTCATCCGTAAACAAGCGCAACAAGAGCTTGCCATTCAATCACTTGCTGTTCGGTCACTTGTACACGAAAACGAAATTCGTGCGTTAAAAGCGAGATAACGATGAGAAGGCTGTCACAAACTTCTTTGGGACAGCCTTTTCCATTTATTTTTCTTCTTTCAATAGTTGTTCAAATGACTTCACTTTTCCATGCGGTTCGTTTTGTGCTTGCTTGCGAACCGTCCACTGTCGCTCTTTTTGTCTTTTCGATTGGGTCATTCCTTTCACCTCCCTTTTTATCATTTGTTCCTTTTCCTTTTTTATGACTTTTTTATTGTTTGAAAATTGTGTATATTTAAAATAAGAAAAAAGGGGGGAAGGATATTGCTACAATCGAAACAAGCAAAAAAAGCGTTACAAAAAGTACAACGGGTAGCTCAAGAAGTAAGACAAGCTATCCGATCTGACCAATCGCTCGTTCAACAGCTCGATTCGTTACGTACTATATTAGACCGTCGACTCGATCGCGATGAATATTTCGTCATCGTCGATGAACACGGGCATGGTCTTGTGCATACGAATCGATTGCGTGAAGGCATGGTATTTGATGATGAAGTAGGAAAAAAATCAGCTGAAACGACTACTCCTCTGTTACAACTGTATAAACGAAATACAGGCGAAGTGCTCATTGACGCTTCTTGTCCGCTTTTTGAACAAAATGGAAAGCGCTTTAATTTACGCATGGGGCGGCTTATTCATCAACCGTATATGGAAATGTGGCTTGGTGCGATCGTTTTATTGCCAGTTATCTCTCTTTTTATTCTTGCTTTTTTCATGCATTTGTCGCTGAAACAAACGATCATCCTTGTTGTCGGCACATGTGTAGTCGGCTTTCTCGTTTCTTTTTCATTTTATCGCATCATAATGAATCGTCTCCGCGCATGGTATCATGTCACTCGTGCCGTTTCATCTGGACAGCTTCATACAGAGGTGAAAACGGTCGGAAAGCGCAACGCTTTTCATCAAATTGGCTATGAGATTAATAAAGTTATTCTCGGTTTGCGCATGATTTTGCAACAAATTGCCAAAGCGACATATTCCGTTGAACATGTGAGCCACGAACAAAAAGAAGAAGCGAAACGCATCGCAGAAGCGTTCGATGAAGTATCCGCGACGATGGAAACGTTTCGTGAAGGGGCGCAAAAACAAACCGCGTTTGTAAATGAAGCGAAAGAGCGCATTCAAACGATGTTACAATATATGCGCACCGTCCAAACAGACATCGAACAAGTCGTCGAACGAGCACAAACGACATTTGATTCCGCCAAAACAGGATACGACGATATGCAAGTGATCGAAAAACGAATGAAAGAAGCAAAACAACAAATGAACGACACTGCACATGGCATTCAAACAGTAGCGAAAGAAGCAGATACGTTAATGCAAAAAGTATCCGCTATTACCGCCATTGCGGAACAGACGAACATGTTAGCGTTGAACGCCTCCATCGAAGCTGCCCGAGCGGGAGATGCGGGAAAAGGATTTGCGGTCGTCGCAAGCGAAGTGCGCAAACTTGCGGAACATACGAATGCGTTTGCGCATGAAATTTTATCATCGCTTGCGAATACCCATCGCCAACTATCAACCGTCGCAAATGCGGTCACGAAACAAGCGAATACGATTGACGAAACGACCGCTTCCTTAACAAAAATGACCGAAAGTATTGCCCATTTCCAAACGATGTCGCATGAACTAAACGCTTTAATTCAGCGCAATCGAACGCTTATGCAACAAGCGACAAAAGAAGGAAATGAACTATATGAAGCCGTTGCAGACATTTACACAATCGCCAACGACTTTACAAAAGTTGTGCACGAAACTGCAAGCGGTCTTGAACAACAAGCAACAAGCGTCCATCAACTCGCCAAAGAAGCAGCGATACTAGCTGAAGAAGTACAGCAACTGAAACAAATTTTGCATCGTTTTGGAATTAAATAAGAGAGAAAAGCGAGCCTAATGTGCATTGGCTCGCTCGTTTTTTGTGTGGTATGCATATGCTCCGATGCCAATTGTTAAAATAAAAAGAAGTAAAAACGTATTCCCTGTTTCTAAACTAGTCGCAACACTACATCCGAAACAAAAGAAAAGCGGCGTTTTTAACCATTGTTCACCACTAAACAGCCACCATTCGAATAAACCGATCGTAAACGCCAATACGTACATCGTTCCTTCATTCAGCAAAAACAATGCAAAAACCCCCGTCCATAACGCGATGGCTGCTGGCAATAAAAGAAACGCGTCATGCTCACGTACACCGCGTTTAAACACATATATATGAACAATAAGTCCAAAAGAAAAAACAAAGAGAGACCATACACTTGTATCATACCATCGAATGACATGAAACGTTTCAAGCGTAAATACAATCAGTAAAGCTACAATAGCGATGACCGTTTGACGCATCATTTCACCTCCTTACATTCAATGTACTACACTTCTTTTTTTCTAGCTAGGCATTTTTCGATAGAAAAGTAAGAAAATAAATATGATGCTCATATATCCAAATAAAGGATACAATACGCTAAGTAAGGCGTTATACCCGACTAAACTAAACGTATACATCGCCGTCAAAAGCGCAATAAGGACAAAAATCGGTGTCCGAAAAAAAAGTGCTAATTTTCGATGCAGTCCGAACACGCCTGCAATAAATGATGTGAAAATTTCACCGTAAATGATCACAACATATAACCCGTAAAACGACGCAAGGGAATGTCTCACCACTTCCGCCATTGGAATGCTGTAAGATTGCAAGTTAGGAAGCAAAGAAAGTACCAAATGACTGCTGAATAAAATGCCCATAAGCAATATGCCACCAAGCCACCCTCCAAGGCGAATCGTTCGTTCATCTTTCACTTCTGTCGCAAGTGGAACGAGAACGGCTTGTGCCATCGCTAAATTAAACGCTACATATGCAAACGGAGAAAAAAAAGCAGCCAGCGGCGGTTTCGTCCAGACGATGTCTCCTCCGTTCATCATCGCAATAGACAAGCTAAATATAATCATCAGCGGCACAACGACCATATTGACGCTTAAAATGCCGTTTAAGCCAAATAACATCGTTACGAACGTCAATACCATGGTGAACAAAAGCCCAACATGTGCCGGCATACGCAGCTGTTCTTCAAACACCGCCCCTGCTCCTGACAACATGACTGATGTGACACTAAATAACACAACAAACATAAACATATTCACAACAACACTTGCTTTTCCGAACAAATACGCATTTAACTGCTCATATGAGCGCGCATGAAGCCGATTTGCCATAAGCATTAAACGCGTCCCAAAAAAAATAAATAGCCCTCCACTAACTGCAATCATCACCATCCCAATCGCCCCGTACTGCGTAAAAAATTGCACAATTTCTTTTCCTGTCGCGAATCCCGCACCAACGACTGTGCCGACATATACAAACGCAATTTGAATGGCTCTCACCCACATACGCTCTCCCCCACTCGTCCATTTTTTCTATATATATGAAAAAAAACGGCGAATATTTTCCGCCGTTTTTCTTATTCTACAACTATATCGACTTTTGGCATATTGTGCATATTTTTTGCTGTTACATGTGCGACAACCGAATACGTCCCTTTCGTTGGAAACGTATATCGTGCGACATATTTTCCGTCACCGACGTGTTTCCCTTCAATCATTTGTCGATCTTCTTCACCATGTTTCCACACTTCAAACTTCACTTCCGAGGCATCGGTCACTTTTTCATCACCATATGTCGCAAAACAAGCAAGCTCAACTTCTTGATTAACAGGAAGCTTTTCTTCGATCGCCATTTTAACATCTAAATACGCCAGCTCTTCTTCTTCAGATTTGTTCGCACAACTAGCGACAACGAGCAAAGCGAAGGCAAACAACAATAACCATTTTTTCATTTAAATCCCCCTTCCACGTTGCAATAGTTTCACAAAATAATCACAAATATTTGATACAATAGTTATAAACATACTTGATGGAGGATACGTGCGATGCGAGTTCGTTTCTTTTTTTGGCTTATGATCGTCGTTTTGTTGACAAGCTGCACCCCTCAAACGTACACTCCGATTCCACGAGATCAATCGGTCGTTAGCGTCGTCAATATAAAAGAACAAAGCTTGTCATTTATTGATTATAACACGAAAAAGCTTATTGCAACATGGGAGATAAACAAACCGATAACAAAAGCAGTCTTACTTCCTGATCGTGATACAGTGATGTTATTCGGACAAGATATGGACGAAATGATCGCGTATTCATTATCGACCGGAACAGAAAAGAAACGATGGAATGTACATAAAGGCGTGACCGACGTGCTTGTCACTACACATGAATTGCTCGTTGTCAATGAAAAAAAAGGAACGGTGTCGATCATGACGTTCGATGGAAAAGTAAAACATACGATTGCTACTCCCCCCTCCCCTTTTTCGATCATGGAAGATAAAAAACATCATCAATGGATTGTCATTCATTTTAAGGATGGCACCATTTCATTCATTGACAAAGCGACAAAACGGGTGAAACGAACGGTCGATACGCTCGATTTTGCCGTCAATGGCTTAGTCGTGCCTGAAACCGATGAACTATGGGTTGGCGGACATGGGAGCGGAGCGAATATTCAACAAGAAGCATATGTTCATTCACTTGTGGACGGCCGTTTGCTCACACGTGTGAAGGCAGAAACAATGCCGATTCAATTTGTACAGACGAACGACACCATATACGTGCTTTGCCACGGCTCGAACATGCTATATGCATTTAATCCGAAAACGAAACATTTGATGCGCTCACTTGATATTGGCGCAAATCCGTTCGCGATGGTAAAAGCGAAAAAGGAGCTCGTCATCGCAAGCTACGACAGCAATGAACTTATTTTTGTCGATGAAAAAACGTTAAAACAAACAAAAACGGTTTCTGTCGGACATGGACCGTTTTACATCTTTTTCCGCGATGCGAAGGAGGAATAAACATGGCAACCATTTTAATTATTGACGATGAAAAAGATATGCGGGAATTGCTCCGCCTTTATTTAGAACCAGAAGGATTTACGTGCATTGAGGCAGACGATGGCGAGGCAGGACTTGCCGAGTTTAGCCGAAGACATGTCGATTTAATTTTACTAGATATTATGATGCCAAAACTTGACGGTTACCGCTTTTGCATGCACGTACGCGAACGGTCGCAAGTGCCGATCATTTTTTTAACAGCACGAAGCGATGAGTGGGATCGCGTCTACGGATTAAAAATTGGTGCGGACGACTATATCGTAAAACCGTTTAGCCCGAATGAAGTTGTCGCACGTGTGCATGCTGTACTTCGACGAACGAAAGGAACAGATGCACCTCCGCAATATGAAGCAGGTCCAATTGTCGTTGATGAAAAAGCACGAAAAGTGACAGTGAATGGAAAGCCGGTTGTGTTAACGTTAAAAGAATTTGAACTGCTTATGTTGTTTTTAAAACATCGCGGGCAAGTATTTACGCGCGAACAGTTGTTAGATCGCGTCTGGGGCATTCATTACGTCGGCAGCACGCGCACCGTTGATACGCATATTAAAACGTTGCGCATTAAATTAGGCGAAGCAGGACAACTCATCCAAACGGTATGGGGAGTGGGATATAAATTTGATGAAACGATTTAATTCCCTTTCACTACAACAAAAACTATGGCTAACGATCAGCGCTTTTTTAGTGCTTGCGGTGTTTCTTTTATATATCGTTGTCGTCTATATATATGAAAACATTTATATTGCAAACGTCGAACAACGTTTGTTGCAAGAAGGAATGAATATCGCTGCCAAATATGAAGGCGGCGCGATGACCGACTCGTTTCGTCACATTGTCTCTCTCATGAATGACATATCTGATACGGAAATTGTACTTGTGAACAATCCGCGTGAATTAAGCGCCTGCTTACCGTTTGAAGTCGATCATCATTCCATTATTAGCGAGGCGGAACGACAACAATTGCTTGCAGGAAAAACGGTAACGAAAAAAGGATACGAGCAAACGTTTGATCGCCAAATCGTCGGCGTCATTATTCCGCTACTCGATGAACATCGCCTCATGGGCATTTTATATTTGTACGTTCCGCTCGCATCTATTGAAGATGTGCTCGAACGCATTCAAACGTTCGTCATGATCGGCGGCATGCTTTTTTTATTTATTACAGTGTTTGTCGGTCGAAAAATTGCGATGCATTTGACAAAACCGTTACAACATATGCAACAGGCGGCTTACCGCGTCTCGCAAGGCGATTTTTCCGTCCACGTGAATGTCGAAACGGAAGATGAAATCGGACAATTAGCGAAGGCGTTCAATCAAATGGCGCATGCGCTCGCGAAAGAAGATGAACGAAAAAAAGAATTTTTAGCAAACGTTTCCCATGAATTGCGCACGCCGCTAAGCTATGTGAAAGGATATAGCGAGGCGCTATTAGACGGCGTCGTGAGAGATGAAGAACAACAAAAAAAATATATGAAGCTCATTCACCGCGAAGCAAGCCGCATGCAACGTCTTGTGCGCGATTTGCTCGATTTGGCGCAGCTTGAAGGCACGTATCCGCTCGTGCGCACCCCTTTTTCGATCGCCCAATTAATCGAAGAAACGATGGAAAAATACGAACCGATCATACAAGAAAAGCACATTCACTTTTTGTTCGACCTCGACCATGACTTAATCGTCGACGGCGATCCCGACCGCATCGAACAAGTGTTGCAAAATTTACTTGATAATGCGTTGCGCTACACTCCTTCTGGGGGCACGATTTCGTTGCGTGCGACAAACAAACATCCGATGTGTGAACTCGTTATTGCAGATTCGGGACAAGGAATGGCAAAAGAAGATATGGAACGATTAGGCGAGCGCTTTTTCCGAACGGACCGCTCCCGCTCGCGCGAACATGGCGGCACAGGGCTCGGTATTGCGATCGTCAAACAAATTGTCAAGCTACACGGTGGCTCCATCCGTTTTGAAAGCGAACAAGGAAAAGGAACGACCGTGTACGTCGAATTGCCGTTATACGATGAATCATAGTACAATGTATACATGATAAGTTAAAGGAGGCACAAAAATGAAAGTGAGTTCCATCCCGATCGATTTAGAGCGTCTATTTGAATCAATGTGTCGCTCATTTGCGGTCATTTTATTTCGTCCAGATACAACCGTATTATGGGCAAACGATGCGTTTCTTCAAGCGATGGGCTACACGGAGCAACAATTGCTCGGTTTATCCCACCGTCAATTTTGTCTTCCAGAATACACAAACAGCTACGAGTATACACAATTTTGGGATCGCCTAAAAAACAAACAGCCGTTTTACGGAACGGTGCAACGCGTCACACGCGACGGCAAACATATATGGCTCGAGGCGCTTTACGCTCCGGTATTAGATGAACAAGGACAAGTGCAAGCGATCTTTAAACTCGCCACCGATGTCACCGACCGTCACCAAACGTTAAATGAAGAGTTTGCAAGTTTACTTGAAGAAATGAACGCGAGCACGAGCGATATTCAACAAACGGCCCGCTTAATCAACAATCACGTCAAACAGTTGAGTGAAAAAGCGGAAAAAGTAAGCAAAAGCACAGAGGAAATTCAAGGCGTCATTTCGTTCGTAAAAGACATCGCGATGCAATCAAATTTGCTCGGATTAAACGCTGCCATCGAAGCAGCCCGCGCTGGCGAACACGGTCGCGGCTTTGCGATCGTCGCAGAAGAAGTGCGCAAAATGGCGGAAAAAAGCAAACATTCCGCCGAAGACATTTCAGAACAGCTTAATCATATTACAGGCTCGGTGTTGGAGATGGTTCATATGCTCGAAGAAGTCGCTGAAAAAATAAACAATAGCGCCGAAGCGATCGACGAACTTCATCAAGTACAACAACATATGGTGAAAATTACAGATAAATTGACGAAACTTTTATAACTGCCCATTGCGGCAGTTTTTTTTGTCCTAAAAAATTTTTAAAAAAGGTCTTGAAAGTCAAAAAAGGTCAAATTATAATAAAGTCAGAAAGGTCAAATATAGTCAAGATCAAAAAAGGAGGTTGGTGCCTATGATGTGCCAAGTATGTAAACAAAAACAAGCAAACATCTTTTTACATGTGCAAGTCAACAACGAAAAACAACAATTACACCTTTGCGAGGCGTGCTATGAAAAACAAAAACAACAATTAAAAGTTCCAGCAGGATTCCACTTTGATCGTTTTGATCAATTGTTCTCCGACTTCTTCGCACCGCTTGCTGAAAGTTTCCACGCCCAACAACAAGAACAACAACCGAAACGAAACGGATTGCTTGACCAATTCGGTCGCAACTTAACGCAATTAGCGAAAGCAGGATTGATCGATCCTGTCATCGGACGAGAAAAAGAAATTGAACGCGTCATCGAAATTTTAAATCGTCGCAATAAAAACAATCCGGTGTTAATCGGTGAGCCGGGCGTTGGGAAAACGGCGATCGTCGAAGGGTTGGCGCTCAAAATTGTCGAAGGAGCCGTGCCTGCCAAACTATTAAACAAAGAAGTGTACGTGCTTGACGTCGCTTCGTTAGTTGCAAACACAGGCATTCGCGGTCAATTTGAAGAGCGAATGAAACAACTTATTGCCGAATTGCAACAACGGAAAAACGTCATTTTGTTCATTGACGAAATTCATTTACTTGTCGGTGCTGGTTCGGCAGAAGGTTCAATGGATGCAAGCAACATTTTAAAACCGACGCTTGCCCGCGGTGAATTACAAATCATCGGCGCAACAACGTTAAAAGAATATCGCAAAATTGAAAAAGACGCTGCGCTTGAACGTCGCTTCCAGCCTGTCATCGTCCACGAACCAACAATCGAACAAGCGATCAACATTTTAAAAGGCATTCAGCCAAAATATGAACAATTCCATCAAGTAAAATATACAGATGAAGCGATTCACGCCTGCGTCACGTTGTCACATCGCTACATTCAAGACCGTTTCCTTCCTGACAAAGCGATTGACTTGTTAGACGAAGCTGGTTCGAAAGTGAGCTTACAAACAACGCCAACAAATAAAGAAGCCATCGAACAACGTCTCGAACAAATAAGAAAAGAAAAAGAAAAAGCCGCGCAAGAAGAAAACTACGAACTTGCGGCGAAATTGCGCACAGAAGAATTGCAGCTTGAAAAACAATTACAACAAAACGGACAACCAGAACAACCTGTCGTCGATGTCATTCACATTCAACAAATCATTGAAGAAAAAACAGGCATTCCAGTTGGAAAATTACAATCCGATGAACAAGCAAAAATGAAACATTTAGAAGAAAACTTAGCGAAAAAAGTGATCGGTCAAGAAGAAGCGGTGAGAAAAATCGCAAAAGCGATTCGTCGCAGCCGTGCAGGCTTAAAAGCGAAAAACCGTCCGATCGGCTCGTTTTTATTCGTCGGTCCGACTGGCGTCGGTAAAACAGAATTGTCAAAGACGCTCGCGGAACAATTATTCGGCTCAAAAGACGCGATGATTCGCTTAGATATGAGCGAATATATGGAAAAACATGCGGTTGCCAAACTCATTGGTGCACCTCCTGGCTACGTTGGTCATGAAGAAGCTGGCCAATTAACAGAAAAAGTGCGCCGCAACCCTTACAGCATCATTTTGCTTGATGAAATGGAAAAAGCGCATCCAGATGTGCAACATATGTTCTTGCAAATTTTAGAAGACGGTCGTTTAACGGATAGCCAAGGCCGTACCGTCAGCTTTAAAGATACAGTCATCATTATGACATCGAATGCTGGCACAAACATCGAAGGCGACTTGCTCCAACGTCTCAGCCTATACTTCAAACCAGAATTTTTAAACCGTCTCGACGCGATCATCGAATTTAAACCGCTTGAAAAGGCGCATATGTTACAAATTGTTGACTTAATGCTTGCGGAGTTGCAACACACGCTTTCGGAACAACATGTGACGATGACCATTAGCGACAAAGCGAAAGAAAAACTAGCTGAGCTCGGCTATCATCCAACGTTTGGCGCTCGTCCACTCCGCCGCGTCATGCAAGAACATGTCGAAGATGAAATTGCCGACGTGTTGCTTGATGAACAAGATGTGCGCACGATCCACATCGATGTAAAAGACGATCGCATCGTCGTTCATGCTGAAAAAGCCTAATCCGCAAATGGATTAGGCTTTAAGTCCATTCATCAAAAACTGAATCGTCCGCTCCATCTCTTGTTCATCATCCCACGGATAATCAGGCATGACGATAAAGCGCGTTAATAAAAAACCGGCAATTGTCGTGATCGTCAGCCGAATAATCGTCTCCGGTGGGAGCAACGCCAGTCCCCCTTTTTGTTGGAAATGCTCAACAATTTGTTTAAACTTATCTTTCTTGTACATATGTGCAAAAAATTTTTCATTGACGAAAGGAAAAGATTTTTGTACGATAGTAACGTCAATTGCATACGAAATCTTTCTCGTCAACTAAGATGAGATAGAGGTCGCGGCAAATAATAGTAATTTCATGGAGACGCAGAGACGTCGCTGAAGTGAGATGAAAGGATTTGCCGCCGAAGTTTGTAGCGTGCTCTGGCGCTATAAGCTGGGCCTGTTGCCGAATAGGTGCAGGACTGTCATCGCGCATGCGGTGGAGAGCTATCGATCTTAAGTTTGATGCGGATGTGTCATGGTGCACCCGTTGAAAACTTAGGGTGCACTTTTTTATTTATCACGCCCGCTTCCAACGACAACAGCGCTCTACCGTACGCACCGTATATTTTATGAACGAAAGGATGAATAACATGAAACAACAAACACTCGGCTTTTGGGTATTGACAGCGCTCGTTGTCGGCAATATGGTCGGATCTGGTATTTTTATGCTTCCTCGTTCGCTTGCGGAGGCGGCAAGCCCTGCTGGCGTGTTGCTTGGCTGGCTGTTGACGGGGGCTGGTGTGCTCATGATTGCCATTATTTTTGGCAACTTAGCCATTCGTAAACCAGAATTAAACGGCGGACCGCAAATTTATGCGAAAGAGCTGTTTCCGAAAGGTTCAAATGCGTCGATCTTATCCGGTTTTATGTCATCTTGGGGATATTGGATCGGCAATGTCGCTGGAAACGTCGCCATCATTACGACGTTTGCTAGTTATTTATCAACGTTTTTCCCTATTTTAACGAGCGGGCATGTCGTCTTTTCCGCCGGTTCATTTACGTTAAAGCTCGGCAATTTGCTGACGTTTCTCGTTTGTACGGCGCTTTTATGGATGATGCATACAATTATTTTACAAGGAGCAGAAAACGCTGGAAAATTAAATTTTGTTGCCACCGCAACGAAAGTGCTCGGCTTTTTCTTATTCATTGTTATCGGGCTGTTCGCCTTTGAAAAAAGCTATATCCAACCGTTTGTTTCTCCGCGTTACGATGAAGCAGGTCATACGCTCGGACTTCTTTCACAAATCAACAACGTCGCATTAAGCACGCTTTGGGCGTTTATCGGCATTGAATCGGCGATCGTCTTCGCTTCACGGGCACGCAAACAAAGCGATGTGAAACGCGCAACGATTGTCGGTTTATTTATTGCCTTAGCGATTTACATCGGCATTAGCATCCTCGTCATGGGACTGTTAAAACAAGAAGCGCTTATTCAATCTGAAAAACCACTCGTCGATGCAATCGGTACTGTATTAGGTCCTATCGGATCGCAACTGCTTGCCGGACTCGGTTTAATTAGTTTAATCGGCTCGACGCTCGGCTGGGTGTTTTTAAGTGCTGAAGTGCCGTATCAAGCCGCAAAACAACAATTGTTTATTCGCGCCTTTTTACGTGAAAACAAAAAAGGAATACCGAACTTTTCTTTAACCGTCTCAAACATCATTGCGCAACTATTTATTTTTTCAACGATTTCAAACTCGATGGCAGCGGCATTTGATTTCGTCATTTATATTGCGACATTATCGTATCTCGTTCCGTATTTCATCGCCTCCGTCTTCCAATTCAAGCTCGTTTGGACGGGTGAAACGTATAAAACGACGAAACAACGAATGACAGATGGCATCATCGCTCTTCTTGCGACTGTTTATTCCATTTGGCTTGTGAAAGCCGGAACGGCCGATATGAAAACATTTTTACTCGGCGTCGCCTTGCTTGCCAGCAGCTTGCTTTTTTACCCACTTCTTGTGAAGCAACATAACGAACAACCGAACAAACAAAAACAATCAGCAATCGAGTAGGAGGAGGTGATTAACCTCCGTCCTCTCACACCACCGTACGTACGGTTCCGTATACGGCGGTTCAATCAAGATCAATGACGCAAGAATTCGTAACGTTCTTGTAGACTTTTGAGCCCTTGGTCATTCCAGTAGGAGTTTCCAAGGGTTTTGTGTAAGATGGGGCTATTTGAAATACGCCAGTACCCCTTCCGACTATTTCCCCATTCATAGGCTTTCCACGAAGGAACTCCCAATTTGATCAAGTTTCGTATCCTCGTTTTTGGTGTTTTCCAATTTTTCCATAAGCACATACGAAGTCTTCGACGAATCCACCCGTCCATTTTCCGAAAGATTGATTTCGTATCTGCCAGCGCAAAGTACCCACACCATCCGAATACATACTGATTCAGTTTCTGAATTCGGTATTCCATGGAATATGGCATCTTTCTCGAGGTGATTTCTCGTACTTTCTTCTTCATTCGTTTGAGACTTTCCTCTGCCACTCGAATCTTGGGCTCTTCGGCATCGATAAAACTGAATCCCAGAAACTTTCGTTTCCAAGGACGGTCTACTGCCGACTTTTTCTCATTCACTTTTAGGCGAAGTTTACGTTCGATGAATCGTTGAACGCTTGCCATTGTTCGTTCCCCTGCCCTTTTTGATTTTACGTAAATGTTACAGTCGTCTGCGTAACGAACGAATTTATGTCCTCTTTTCTCTAATTCTTTATCCAGCTCATCAAGGACGATGTTGGAAAGGAGCGGACTTAATGGACCACCTTGTGGCGTTCCTTTCTCTGTACTTGAAACCACTCCATGAATCATGACACCCGACTGTAGGTATTTGCGGATTAGCTTCAATAACGGTTTATCGTGGATTCTTTTCGCCAATGTGCTCATAAGTCTGTCGTGGTTGACCTGATCAAAGAACTTTTCCAAATCGATGTCTACAACCCATCGGTATCCTTCTCTGATATATCCTTGTGCTTTCCTCACTGCATCATGGGCACTTCGATTTGGGCGAAAGCCATAGCTATGTTCGGAAAACATCGGGTCATATATCTTCGACAATACTTGGGCAATCGCCTGTTGAATCAAACGGTCTGTCACGGTTGGGATACCTAGTAGCCGAACACCGCCGTCAGGCTTCGGGATTTCGACTCTTCGGACAGGCATCGGTTCATAGGTACCTTTGAGAATCGCCTCCTTGATGGACTGCCAGTTTTCAACGATATGCGCTCGTAGGTTTTGTACGGGCATCTGATCTACTCCGTGGCTTCCCTTATTTTGTTCTACTCGTTTCAATGCGAGGAGCATATTCTCCCGTGACAAGATTTGATTCAAAAGCATCGTTCCTCTTCCTTCCGTAAATAGCTGATCTTCTTATGCCAGTCGTCACTCCACCCTCCAAAAGATCCCCCACGGGATTCACCGTTTCCTTTCTCTTGGGAGGTACAATGTTTTCTGTGTTCATCATGACGAACTGAATGCCAAGGGCTATTTTCTCTTGATTGTTCAGTCCTTCCGAATCGTTCTAGACCGATTCGTACTATGACCTCTGCTGACTTCTGATGGTTCAGCTACTTATCGCTAAGTAGGTTGTGAAGGGTACTTCACGTATCCATCAGACCTCCTCGGGTAAGAGTGCAATCTTTCCTTCCATCTATCTGCTTCATTTACTCTGTATCACCTTCGGCAGAAAGGACTTTGTTTTGTTTAGCAAACTCATCCAATGATACCTAGCCTTATATGAAGTTCGTGTTCCTCAGACCGGAAGTTTGCCGCTCGCTTCCTTCAGATTCCGCGTCGCCACGGACACCCTTGCGTTAAGCTAACTGCTACTTCTGCCTTCGCAGTTCGGGACTTTCACCCTAGAGATTGCACCCATGCCGAGCGCACTAACAAAACCCCCGCCCATTTGGCGGGGGTTCATGGTCTCACCATCTTTATTCTTTATATTTTTTTCTTGCCTCTTCAAATATTCGATTTAGTTTTTCAATTTGTTTATTACTTGCTTGCTTACTACCGTTCAAATGACCGTCGTATTCGATTTCATTACTCTCTAATGGCACTTTTCCATAATAAACACCTTTAATCGTATACTCATCATGTGTCGTACTTTTTCTTAAAAACAACAGATAGCTTTTATTATCTTTCATCAACTGGTACCCTGCCGAACCGTACATTGTATTAGCCTTTTTATCAAACGCTCCGTTCTCCATAACTTTTATGATATTACCCTTATTTAACGCGTATCCCTTTTCATTTTTAAACACTTTTTTGATCTCAACATCACTTATCGTGTAAAAACCCGTCACCATATCGCCATCTTTATCGAAATAACTCTCTCCATTTTTTTTCGTACCTATCAAAATAACTTCACTATCATTCTCCATTTCTTCTAAATAATTGTATTCGTCTATAATTTTCGACTCACTATGAACATATTTTGTATTCACATTGCTTAGTTCAGATTGTGTATTGTTACAGGCAGACAAAAATAAAATGGTAAAAAAAAGAAAAATAATCTTTTTCATCAGGCTACTTCCTTTCCACTAATAGATAGCATTTATTCCATTCCAATCATCACTTTGCGGATACTCATCATTTAGAAAACCTTTCGAAAGCATGATAGCACGAACATCATCTTCATGATCTAATCCTAAAGCATGCCCTATCTCATGAGCTGTCGTTTCTCTCGTTTGAACCCAAGATAACTTTTGAAAACCCGGTAAATACATTCTCAACTGCGACTTATCGTATGTACAATCCCAACAAGCAGTCACTTGTCCCAACCAGTTCACATGATAGTTAATACAATCAGCGACAACGGAACCCATATCCTTCGTACTAGCCCACCATTTATAGTTAGCTTGGGAGGCATCGTACGTTCTAGTCGTACCAATAAGAGAAGAACTATTAAACGCTTCTGAACCATAAACCGCTCTCGCTTCATAACCAGCATTAATAACCGACGAATCGATCCAATATTTTAGCGAGTTTGGATTCCTATATTTGCCACCAAATAGCTCATAAGCACGAACACTGCTACTAGGAATCAAGTATAACATGATAATAACGAAAAAAGTCAATCTTCTCACATCCGCTTCCTCCTAGAAATCTTTTACTTTTTTAAAGCCTAGTTTATTGTATCATTTTTTTTTTGCAAATTGCTTTTTAACCAAAATATATTTCTGTACTTGTCAATAAACATACTCTATTTAATACGGTTATCATTTTCTCAGTCTTTTTCACATGTTTATGTTATAATATTCCTTGAATTTTGTTTTGTTGAGGGAGCATATATGGGGAGAGAGAAAATGAAACGATGGCTGTACATCTTGCTTGTCATTGTGCCGTGCCTTGTAGGGAGCGCATGGATTGTGCTTTGGCAAGATGAACAACATCAGCAACAACTCGTCGAAGAAACGCGCATGTTTGCGAATATACATAAAAACGATTTAGATCGCTTTCTTGCGGAAACGACGGCCCGGCTTGAAACATTGGCGCTCGTGATCAGCAAACATGTGACAAAGCTAGAAAAAGAAGAAATTAATAATTTGTTGCAACAGCTGCAAAAGCAAGACGTTCGCTTTGAACGCATTTCGTTTTTTTCTGAAAGTACAAATGAGGCAATGCAGTTAGCGAAGGCGACAAAACAAACGATCATCGACAGCCAGCATACAGCGACGATTGTCACACCAATTATATATGAAAAAACAAATGAAACAGCTGGCTTTTTAGTAGCAGAGTTACGGACAAATTATATAAAACATCGGATAAAAATTATTGATCCAAATACGTCATTTCGCTTATACGATGAGAATGGCACCGTCCTTCTCACAACAAATCAACTTCGTTCGTCAAACCAGACGGTGATCGTGCATTTAAATCACGCACCGTGGATGATTGAGGCGAACGTGCCAAGCGTAAGTATAAAACAAAAGATGCAAACGGCTCTTCCATATATTTTGTCGCTCATCGTTTTCATTCATATCATTTGGTTGTTCATTCAATATTGGCTGCTTAAGCGACAAACGATGATCGAGCGCATGGAAACGGAAGCACAAAAGCTTGAATTAGTCGGTACGCTCGCCGCAAGTACCGCGCATGAAATTCGCAATCCGCTCGCTGGCATTAAGGGGTTTATTCAACTATTAAGTGAAAAACATAAAGATAACGAATCACAACTTTATTTTTCCGTCATTCAAAACGAAATTGCACGCATTAACGACATCGTGAATGAATTTTTAATTCTCGGCAAGCCAACGGCGCAAAAACTTGAAACGTGCGATCTCAATTGCATCGTACAAAGCATTCATCCGATGATTGAGTCGCAAGCGCATTTCCATAACATCACGTATACGTTTCATCGTGCCGATGTGCCGCTTCCGATTCGCTGTTCAAAAGACCATGTAAAACAAGTCGTATTAAATTTAGCAAAAAACGCAATCGAAGCAATGCCAAATGGCGGACAACTGACAATTTCTCTTACGAAACAAAACGATTGGGCGGTGTTGCACGTCGCTGATACAGGTTGCGGCATGCCAAAACATGTGAAAAACAAACTTTTTCAGCCGTTTGTCACATCGAAACAAACAGGAACAGGGCTTGGACTCGTCATATGTAAACGCATCGTCGATATGCACGAAGGGACGATCGACATTCATAGTATAGAAAAGAAAGGAACGACGATTACCGTTCGTCTTCCTTTAAAATAGGAGGTGGAATGATGTTTGACATGCTGATCGGAAGCACATTATCCGCGCTAGCAACAGGGGCTGGCGCGATTCCGATTTTATTTTTGTCGCGCTCATTAACGCACAAATGGCGCGATATGTTGCTTGCTTTTACAGCTGGCATTATGATGGCCGCATCGATGCTCGGGTTAATTCCAGAGGCTCTTTCTTCTGGCACGTTTTTTGCCCTCGCGATCGGATTATGCATTGGGGTATTTACGTTAACGTTTCTTGAAAATATCGTGCCGCACATCGATTTAACCCATACAAAAAGCGGCATGAAGATGGACCAAAAAGCGTTGCTTGTGCTTGCGGCGATTACGCTCCACAACATTCCAGAAGGACTATCTGTCGGCGTGAGCTACGCTTCCGGCGAACAAACGCACATTGGCGATTTAATTGCGCTTGCGATCGGCTTCCAAAACGCGCCTGAAGGATTGCTCGTTGCGCTTTTTTTGTTTAATCAACATATTTCAAAAGGAAAAGCATTTTTCATGGCAACGGGAACGGGGCTCATTGAACTTGTCGCCTCTGTCATCGGCTTTTATTTAACGTCTGTCGTCGATGCGCTCGTCCCTTACGGATTAGCGTTTGCGGCTGGGGCGATGCTATTTATTATTTATAAAGAGTTAATCCCTGAAAGCCATGGGGATGGAAATGAAAAATCGTCAACGTATGCCTTTATTGTCGGGCTGTTAGTGATGGTGTTTTTAATTGAAACGTTTTAAAGGATGATGAACATGTCGAAATATTATATACTTCTTTTATTGACAAGCGCCTTATGGGGAGGCAACTTTGTCGCAAGCAAACTGCTTGTTGCGCACGCCTCCCCGCTTTCGCTAACGTTTATTCGTTGGACGATCGCCGTCCTTTTTTTATTTCCGATCGTGTTGAAAAAAGAACGATCCGTTCGTTTACAAAAGCAAAGTATCGTACCGCTTATAGCGATGGGGCTTTCAGGCGTCGTCTTATTTAACATGTTTATGTTTCAAGCGTTGCGCTATACATCTGCTGATCATGTTGGGTTAATTTCGACATTAAATCCGATCGCGATTGCGCTTGTGGCATACGCCGTCTACCGCGATAAACTCACGATTCAGCAATGGCTGGCGATGGTCGTCTCTCTCATTGGCGTGCTGATCGTGATGACGCACGGACAACTTCATCGTCTATCGGACGTAAACGTCGGGGATATATGGATGGTTGCTGCCGTCATCATTTGGGGCGTGTATTCTGCTTGCGCAAAAGCAGTTATGAAGTCGTATTCTCCGCTTGCGGCGACGTTTTGGTCCGGTGTGTTTGGCGTCATCGGATTGTTGCCGTTTCTTTCTTCTTTTTCCGTTCATGACGTCAACTTCTCATTTGTATTGGCGCTTTTATATACGAGCGTTGGGGCGACGGTGCTTGCGATGTTTCTTTGGAACGTCGGCGTGAAGCAAGTCGGTGCTACAACCGCTGGGATGTTTTTAAACTTCAATCCGCTTTTTACTGCGCTGTTTGCATACATATTACTTGACGAAATGTTAACCACACCACAATGGATCGGTTCATTGATTACGATTACAGGCGTCATTTTGTTCACAAAAAAATAGAAGGGGCGTTATTCCCCTTCTTTTTCTTCGTATGGATGTGCCACCCAACCAGACGGATCAATAAACAACCGAACAGCAACGACTTGGCGGTCATCCATTAATGTAAAGAAATGCGGGTTTCCTTCTGGAACAGAAATGACATCCCCTGCTTCAAGTTCAACGTCAAAGTAGCCTGTTTGTTCATCACCCTTAATAACAAAAATGCCATGACCGGCAACAATTGCCCGTACTTCGTCCTCTGTATGCGTATGCACTTGTTCAAATTTTTTCAACAGTTCTTCTAAATTTGGTGTTTGTTCACAGAGAGCGACAACGTCCCACGCTTGATAGCCTCTTCGCTTCGCTAAATCTTCAATTTCGGATTGAAACGTTGCTAAAATGTCCGCTTTTTCTTCGTCTGTTAATACGAATTTGTTTTGAAGATGAGCGGGAAGTTTCCTTGCATCCCAATGTTCATATAGCACTCCTTGCTTATTTAAAAACGCTGCGACGTTTTCCTTTCCTTCAATCACTTCGCCTGTGTTGCGCACTTTAATGACTGCCATACGTACTCACCCTTATCGTTTTAAAAGTAATAATTTGACGTGATACTGACATAAAAACTCGCAAGCTTCTAAACACTTTTTCGCTTCGAACGCATCTTTTCCCCAAACGGTAATGCCATGATTGCGAATAAGCACCCCCCCTCGATCTTCATGAACATGGTCGGCGAACGCTTTTGCTAACGTCGGAATATGGGCGAAATTCGGAATAATCGGCATGCGAAACGCCGCATTTTCTTCCCATAATCCGAACGCTTTAATCATTTCTTGATTTGTAAAAACGACTTCCCCTTCGTCTCCGTACCATTCGGAAATGATATTGTTGTCGACGGTGTGGACATGAAGCACACAACCGGCGTTCGTTTTATTGTAAATTTCAACGTGAAGTAACGTTTCCGCCGACGGTTTTAAATGCGTCGCCTCCGCTGGCTGTCCGTCTGCTCCGACAAGTAAAAAATCTTCCGCCGTTTCTTTTCGTTTATCTTTTCCGCTTGCGGTGACAAGAAACGTAAGCGGTTCATCGCTCACTTTGATCGACAAGTTGCCGCTTGTCCCCATAAACCAATCGCGCGCCGCCAGCTCTCGTTTCACTTCGGCAAGCTCTGCCCATTTTTGTTGTCTCACGCGATCGCCTCGCTTTCTTTTAACACGTCAATGACATCATAAAACGTCGTAAACGGCGTATGCGGCAAGTGAAGCTCACGGCATTTTTCAAGCAAAAAGTCGCGCGCAATGACGTAATCAGCTAGTTTAGCCGCCGCCAAGTCGGTAATCGAGTCGCCGATGACGATCGTTTTTGCCCCTTTTGGCGCTAGTTTACGAAGAAGCGACGGCTTGCAACAGCCGCAGCCGTTTTGACAATGTTCATCGCACGCATACGGCCACGTAATGCGGATCGTTTCCCCGCTAAAATCGGCGCTATTACAAAAAATCCGCTCTTTTTCAACGAGTCCATGAAGAAGCGGATACACGAAAAAGTCGATGCCGCCACTCACGATATAAAGCGGAATTTGCCGCTCATTCGTAAACGCGACAAACTCGGAAAATCCGTCGCGAATGCGGGCGGTGTCAAGCAAAAATTGCACGATATCTTCTTTCAGCGTCGTCGGCAACAGCGAAAACATGCGCCCGACGCCTTGTTGTACGGAACATCTTTGCGCAAGTACATCGTCTTTGATCGCTTCCCACTCCGATGGGGCGAACTGTTTCATAATCGCAATAATGTTATCGTTTAACGTAATCGTTCCGTCAAAGTCGCAAAAAATGACTGGCTTCATGATGCGCTCCCCCATAAATCAAGCGCTTGTTGCAACGGTTCGTTTTCTTTTGCTGCGTCATGGAGCGAACGCCCTGCAAGCACCGCTTCGACTGCGGCGCAAAACGCTTGCCCGCCGCCGACCGCTCCGCTTGGATGCCCGTGTACCCCGCCGCCTGCGTTAATGACGGAGTCGATGCCAAAGTCGCGCACGAGAAGCGGCACA
Organism: Anoxybacillus sp. TBDG-1; assembly: GCF_054815885.1. NCBI lineage: Bacteria > Bacillati > Bacillota > Bacilli > Caryophanales > Anoxybacillaceae > Anoxybacillus > Anoxybacillus sp. TBDG-1. The sequence goes on along the minus strand of NZ_JBTZSY010000017.1, from coordinate 26,659 downwards.
AGTCCCGGATGAATGCCAGCCGATGGGACAGGGAACGCGCGCAAAAACGGCTCTTCTTTCGTTAATTCATCGCGAATCGCAAGCGTTTGTTCTTTTTCAAGGGCGACGCTTCCGTACGGTGACGGGAAGAGTGAAAAGTCCGCCCCTGCCATGCGCAACAATTTGCCAAGAAGCAAAGCGTAGCTCACGCCATATACGTGTGAGGAGGCGATCGCTCCGCTAAATGACGGATGCGCCATAATCGGCAAACGAATGTCATCATCTTCACGAAGCGCTTGCAACACATCAAGCCCATATGTAAACACGTTAAACAATAATACGTCCGCACCAAGCTCCGCTGCTTTTTTCGCTTTTTCTTTTAACTGAAACGTTTTTCCGGTTAAGTTCACCGCATATAACGTCCGATGCCCTGTTTGTTCGTACACGTCTTGTAACGCTTCTTTTCCTGCCACGATACGCTTGTCAAACGGCGTCAAGTCGTTGTCAAATAAAATTTCATCGTCTTTGACAAGATCGACGCCGCCGAGCGCTTGCAGCTTCAATTGTTCGGTGACGTATCGTAAATCGCGCCCGATGACCGCTTTAAAAATGCTCATGACGAGCGGACGTTGAAAGACGCCAAGTTTTTCGCGAATGCCGTCAATGCCAAAGCGCGGACCGGGAAACGCGCGCTTCAGTTCGTCCGAAAATGTTAAGTCAACAAGTTTAATCGTTCCATCCAGCGACAATTTGCCAAACGTCGTTGTTAAAATGGCTGGAAAATCAGCGCTAAAATTGACGCTCGGATATGAAATGCGCACGAGCGCACGTTTTAGTTTCTTTCCAAAAAACGTATTGACGCGCTCGTCTTCCTCTAGCTCCTCAATCGACTGAACGATTCCTTTATGTTTTTTTAACTGTTCCTGTTCCAGTTGCGGCAAATCGGTCCACGACCCGACAGTCAGTCCAAGCGCAATGCCTTCTGCTTTTTTAGCTAAATCTTTGTCGTCATGAATCAAATATGTTGCCGTAATCATATGCCCACCCCTTTACAAATAAAAAACCTCTTCATAAGAAGAGGCTTAATTGTTCGTCTCTTCTTATCTCTCAGCCTACTGCTGCGAGAATTAGCACCGTGCTTAAACAGCTGTTTAAGTCGGTTGCCGGGCTTCATCGGGCTCGTCCCTCCGCCTACTCTTGATAAGAATTCGCAATGTATGAAATTTTTTGAATGGTTCGTTTTTCATAAATTTAATTCGAATTATGACAGCAGTCTCTCATTTTGTCAATCATTTTTTAAAAAAGTTGTAGCCTCCCGATTCGTTCGACCGCTTCTTTTAGCCTTTCTTCGCTTGTCAGTAACCCTGTGCGCACGTAGCCTTCCCCATGTTCACCAAACCCGATCCCTGGGGCGACCGCAACGTGCGCTTTTTTGAGCAACAGGTCGGCAAACGTTTCTGACGTATAGCCGTTTGGCACCGGCAGCCAAGCGAAAAACGAACCTGATGGCGCTTGGACGTCCCAGCCGATGTCACGTAAAGCATGAATAAACGTATTTCGCCTTGCTTCATATGTGGCAACAAGCTCAGCGACACACTGTTGCGACTCGAGTAGCGCGACTGCTGCCGCTTCTTGAATAGCACCGAACATGCTGACGTACAAATGGTCTTGGAGCACGTTGATCGCTTCAATCATGCTTTCGTTGCCGACCGCAAAGCCGATGCGCCACCCTGCCATATTGTACGTTTTCGAAAACGTATAAATTTCAATGCCGACGTCTTTTGCCCCTTCGACTTGTAAAAAGCTGACCGGCTTTTTCCCATCAAAGCCAATCGCCCCGTATGCAAAATCGTGCACGACAGCGATATGATGTTTTTCAGCAAATGAAACGGTTTCTTGAAAAAACGATTGCGTTGCTGTCGCGCCTGTCGGATTGTTCGGATAGTTTAAAAACATGAGTTTTGCTTCGCGAACGACGTCTTTGTTTAGCTCATCGTAGTTTGGCAAAAAGCTGTTTTCCGCCCGCAACGGCATCATTTCCATGCGCGCCCGCGCAAGCACGACCCCCGACCAATAGTCTGGATAACCGGGATCGGGAACGAGTACGACATCGCCCGGGTTTAATAAACAAAGCGGCATTTCGACAAGCCCTGCTTTTCCGCCAAATAAAATGGCGACTTCTTTTTCTGGATCAATCGTCACCCCGTATTCGCGTTCGTAAAACGTAGCGACCGCCTCTTTTAAAAACGAATAGCCGCGAAACGGCGAATATTTATGATACATCGGCTTTGCCACCGCCTGTTGCATCGCGCGCACAATATGTGCAGGCGTCGGCTGATCGGGATTTCCTTGTCCGAGATTAATGACATCGCGCCCTTCAGCGATGACCGCCTGTACGTTTTGCACGAGCGAGGCGAAAAATTGCTTCGGTAGTTGTTGTAACACGTTTGATTGTGGAAATATATTCATTTTTTTCACACCTACTTCACAAAAAGGTTGAAATTCTAGTCAAGTATCATATATCGTAAAAATCAAAATGTAAAGAAAATTTTTTGTTGAGGTGAATGATATGAACATCGCTTGCATACAAATGGACATTGCGTTTGGAACACCCGAAAAAAATAAACAAACCGCCTTGCGCTACATCGAACAAATCGCTCGTGACGTTGACGTCGTCGTTTTGCCTGAACTATGGACGACAGGCTATGATTTAACGAGGCTTGCTCGTATTGCCGATGAAAACGGGGAAGAAACAAAAGCGTTTCTTTCCGAACTTGCCCGCACGTACGATGTACATATCGTCGGCGGATCGGTCGCGAAAAAAACGAACGAACGAATGACAAATACGATGTATGTCGTCAACCGAAACGGCGACGTCGTTGGCGAATATAGTAAACTTCATTTGTTCCAATTGATGGATGAGCATTTGTATTTGCAAGCTGGAGAAACGATGGGGCTATTTTCGCTCGATGAAACGACGTGCGCCGGCGTCATTTGTTACGACATTCGTTTTCCAGAATGGATTCGCGCGCATGCGCTGCATGGTGCAGAAGTATTATTTGTCGTTGCGGAATGGCCGCTTTCTCGCCTTCATCATTGGCGTACGCTATTAACGGCGCGGGCGATCGAAAATCAATGTTACGTCGTCGCTTGCAACCGCTCGGGAAAAGACCCGAACAACGTGTTTGCTGGACATTCGCTGATCATTGATCCGTGGGGAAACGTGCTTGTTGAAGGGGACGAACAAAAAGGGATCATTGCGGCGAATATTGACATAAACGAAGTGCAACATGCGCGCGGGCACATCCCGATTTTTTCCGATCGTCGCCCAGATGTGTATAAAATTTTTGAAAAAAAGGATTGACAAACGAGCATAAAGCGATGTATGATTCGAATCAAGCGAATTCACGAAACGTTTTCACTGTTTAGAACATTCAAATAACGATAAACACTCTTATCAAGAGCAGGTGGAGGGACGAGCCCGATGAAGCCCGGCAACCGGCGATGACGCACGGTGCTAATTCTTGCAGCAGTAGGCTGAGAGATAAGAGGTGCGAAGCAAACTTCAAACCTCTTTCGTTCAGCGAAAGAGGTTTTTTATTTTGGGAGGAGGCATGTGTATGTACGAACCATTGACAGAACAAAAAGCGATTGCTCTTGCTGTTCGTTTAGGGCTATTTGGGGAAGATGCGCTTCTTTCTAGCGAAGAAATTGGTGATGGGAACTTAAATCTCGTCTTTCGCATCGTCAACGAACGAACAAACGACAGCATCATCATTAAACAAGCGTTGCCGTATGCAAAAGTCGTTGGCGAAAGCTGGCCGCTGACATTAAAACGGGCAACAATTGAAAGCCAAGCGTTGCGCACGTTCGCGAGCTACGTCCCTCACTATGTTCCGAAAGTGTACTATTCCGATGAGACATTAGCTATTACGGTGATGGAAGATTTATCGCATTTACAAATTGCACGCCGCGGGCTGATCGAGGGAAAAACGTTCCCGCGTTTATCGGAACATATTGGCGAATTTGTCGCCAAAACGGCGTTTTACACGTCGGACTTTGGCATGAATCAACAACAAAAAAAGAAGCTCGTACAACAGTTTACAAATCCAGAGCTATGTAAAATTACAGAAGATCTCGTCTTTACTGATCCGTTTTTTGACCACGACACGAACAACTTTGAAACAGAGCTTCGTGCGGATGTCGAACAACTTTGGCAGGATGACGTATTAAAACGCGAAACAGCGAAATTAAAACGGCTTTTTTTAACAAAGGCAGATGTGTTGCTTCATGGCGATTTACATACGGGAAGCATTTTCGCAAGCGACGAGGAAACGAAAGTGATCGATCCGGAATTTGCGTTTTACGGTCCGATCGGCTTCGATTTAGGGCAATTTTTTGCTAATTTACTATTAAACGCCCTTTCTCGTTATGAACGTGACCGCAAACCGCTTTTTGCTCATATTGAAAACACATGGGACGTGTTTACCCGCACGTTTGCTGAGCTTTGGCGCGAAAGCAACGAACCGTATGCGCACACATGTGGCGTGCTTGATGACATCATAAGCGATGCGCTCGTTGAGGCGATCGGCTTTGCGGGCTGTGAAGTCATTCGCCGGACGATCGGGTTGGCGCATGTGGCGGATCTTGATGAATTGCCGCTTGAACACCGACTCCACGCAAAACGCCATGCCCTTCGTCTCGGTCGTGAGCTCATCGTGCAGCGAAACACATTGACGATGAAAGACTTGAAACATCTTGTACAACAAACGGTGCATGTCAACAGCTAGGAGGAACAAAATGAAATCGGTACAATGGCACGATACACATATTACGATTTTAAACCAACAAGCGTTGCCTCATAAGACTGAATATTTAGAATTAAAAAACATAAAAGACGTATGGGACGCGATCGTGACGTTAAAAGTGCGCGGGGCACCAGCAATCGGCATGACTGCCGCCTACGGTTTAGCACTTGCGGCGAAATCATATGAAACCGATGACTTAGCGACATTTCATACCGAACTAAAACGCGACCGTGAATATTTAGCGAGCTCGCGTCCGACCGCCGTCAATTTATTTTGGGCGCTTGATCGGCTTATGAAAAGCGTCGCGCAAGCAAAATCCGTCAACGAAGCGAAAACGACGCTTATTCATGAAGCGATTTGCATACAAATCGAAGATGAAGACGTATGCCGTCGCATCGGCGAACATGCCCTTTCCTTGTTTCAAGACGGCGACTGTATCATGACGATTTGCAATGCTGGGGCGATTGCCACAGCCCGTTACGGCACCGCGCTTGCGCCGTTTCATTTAGCGAAAGAAAAAGGCATGTCGCTTCATGCGTACGCTTGCGAAACACGACCGGTGTTACAAGGAGCAAGACTAACCGCATGGGAACTATCCGAAGCTGGTGTTGATGTGACGCTCATTACAGATAACATGGCGGCACAAACAATGAAAGCAAAGCACATTTCCGCTGTCATCGTCGGGGCGGATCGCATTGCCGCCAACGGCGATACAGCAAACAAAATCGGCACGTTCGGCTTAGCCATTTTAGCGAAAGCGTTCAACATTCCGTTTTACGTCGCCGCTCCGCTATCGACGATCGACTTACAGACGAAAACAGGCGACGACATTCCGATTGAAGAGCGACCGAAAGAAGAAGTCACACATATCGCTGGCGTGCGCATCGCGCCAGATGTGAACGTCTACAATCCGGCATTTGATGTCACACCGCATGAACTCATTACCGGCATCATTACCGAAAAAGGCATCATCTTTGGCGACTACGAAACGAAACTGCCGACATTATTTGAGAAGCAATTTTAATTTTCGCACTTGCGTTGTCCCATATGGTCAAAAAATAACCCACCTTATGCGAGGTGGGTTTCAAACGTTCGTTCTTTTTCTATTTTTTCAATTAATTCGTCAATAAAACGAATCACTTCTGCAGATGCTTGCTCAAGTTCGATCAGTTGCGCTTCGGCACCTTTTATATCCCCTTTGGCGTACGCTTCCGCCGCTTTTTTCGCCGCTGCGTGCACTTTCTCGTGCGGGGCGTTTAACTTTTCGTACGCTGGCGTGCCTTGCAGTTGTTTTTTCGTTTGTTCATCAAAGTACCATTTTCCTAATCGGCATTGATGGTGAGAGGCGACATCTTCCGGGCGAACGTTCTCGTAGCCAACAATCATATTGTAAATGCGCCATTTCCATAATAAATGGTCTGTTTTTGCTAAATGCAATAGCGCTTTCGCAGATAGTTTCACGCTATTTTCATTTACCATATTTAAACGGAAACGGTCGATCGCTTGACTTAATGCATGAACTGTCTTTCCTGTTTTTTCACCAAGCTCGCGCACGTATTCCGTCAATGAAGCAATGGATGACATACGGCTTGCGATTTCATCGACGGCAGCGGCTTGCTCTTCAGCAATCGCGGCGTTCGTATTTGTGCTATCTTGAATGTCTCCCATAGCAGATACAATTTCTTGTAAAAGCGGCATCGCTTCTTGTGCTTGATGGACCGCTTGGCGAATCGTTGATGACGTGGAATAAATGGCTGATGATACTTCGGAGGAAATGGCGCGCAATTCTCCGACGTTTCGCTGCACTTCACCGAGCGATTGTACCGTATGGTCAGCGAGTTTGCGAATTTCTTCTGCGACGACCGAAAACCCTTTTCCGTATTCCCCAGCACGTGCTGCTTCAATCGATGCATTTAACGCTAACAAATTCGTTTGATCTGCAATCCCGTTAACGAGCTGCATCACTTTTTCAATCGCGCTTAAATGTTGTTGTAAATGTTCAAAACGGTCAACCATATTCGTAAATTGTTCAGACGTTTCAATAATTTCTCCGAACGCTTCCGTCATCATTTGTTGCCCTTTTTCTGCCCGTTCAACCGATGTCGTCGTTTTTTCAGCGATCACTGTCGCCGCATGGGCTACTTCCGATACGGCTGTCGTCATTTCTTCTGTTGCGGCGGTTACCATTTGCACATCGCTATTTTGTTGATCAAGCGCTTGAAGCAAATCTTTAATAAACATAATTTCGGCGTTTTGTTCCATCAGCGTTGCCGTTCCGCTTGCGATTTGTTCCATCATCGTTTCTGTGTACACTTCGACAAGAAGTTGCTGTTCGATGTTAATTGCCCGTTGCAATGTCTCCATGAGCGTTAAACACCGTTTCGGTGCAAGCGCTACTCTCGCTAACAACGTCGTTAAAACGAAGAAATTAAATTGGTTAAACGCAACGATGAGCTTCCCAACGTTCACTTGTTCTTTACGCAACAAATGGAAAAAGCGAAGCGATTCATCAACGTACGCGCGGTTTCGTTCCATCTTAAAAAAGGCGTTCAAATATGCTTCGATGCGGGCTTCAGTAATCGTTTTTGCCGCTTCTGGCTGCACTTGTTTTAATCCTTCATAAAAGAGCCGAACCATTTCTTGTTTGTGCGGGGCGATGAGTTCATCAATTTGCTTTAACTTTGTGAAATCTTCGGTTGTAAAATGGTTGTACGATAACGTATCAACAAATCGTCCGTGAAACGAATAGTCTGTCCCTTTTTCAAGCAATTCGTTGAACGACGGACGAAGGCGTTTAAATAACATGCCATTCACCTCTTTAGCTGTCTTGACATATAAGTCTATTGTACTATATCAGCTCATTGCATGTCATTATTTATTGGTAAAGTAATATAAAACGTTGTACCAACGCCGACTTCGCTTTCGACATCAATGCGCCCACGATGTTCTTCAATAATTTTATAGCTAACCATTAAGCCAAGCCCCGTTCCGCGCTCTTTCGTCGTATAGAACGGCTCGCCTAATTTTTTGATTTTATCTTTTGGAATGCCGCTTCCTTCATCGCGAATGGCGATGCGTATATCATCTCCGACATGCGCAACGGAGACGGTGATCGTTCCTCCGTTTGGCATCACTTCAATCGCATTTTTTAATATGTTAATAAACACTTGTTTTAATTGTTTTGGTTCGCAATAAATAAGCGGAACTCGTTCATACGTCGCTTCAATTTGAATATTATGCATCGTCGCTTGCACGCTTAATAAATCGACTGTTTCTTGCATAATTTTTGCGATGTCGCTTTGGTCATAATGAATCGCTTGCGGTTTTGCCAATACGAGAAATTCGGTAATAATCGACTCAATGCGCTTTAATTCCGACATAATAACGTGAAAGTACATATTATACTGTTCGGAATCGTTGCCGATACTTCCTTGTAATAGTTGAATAAATCCTTTTAGCGCCGTCATCGGATTGCGAATTTCATGGGCAATGCCTGCCGCAAGCTGCCCGACAACGCTTAACGTATCGGATTTCCGTAATTGCTCTTCCATTTCTTTTTTCTCTGTTATATCGCGTACCATCATCAGCCCGACATGTTCAATAATGTTCGGTTTAAACGACAGTTCAACGATTTTTTTCTTTCCTTCGCCGTCTGTAATCGCAAATTCTCCCTCTTCCTCGCCGCTTGCCAACCATTTTTGAAATTTGTTTAAATCGTTGCTCCCGATAAAGGCATGCATGCTTTTTTCAACGAGCTGTTCTTTTGAAAGAGCGAAAATGCGGCACGCCATCGGATTGGCATCAAAAATGCGCTGTTTGTCGTCAATTAACACAATGCCATCCATCGCATGATTAAAGACGCTACGAAACTTTTGTTCTTGTTCGCGCAACTGTTTTTCCATTTTGCGCCGTTCGCTGACATTGCGAAAAATCGTTAAATGATAGCCGTTAATGACGCCTTTTTTCGATGCAAATTCGAGCTGTTTTTTTTCGCCGTTTGGCATATGAAATGTTAATTCATCGCGAATTTCTCCGTGGCGGAAAAATTGCCGTAATACGTGGCGCACTTTTTTACTTTTTGGATCGACAAACTGCATGAGATTCGCATGAACGAGATCGTGAAGCGGCAATTCAAACGTTCGGCTTGCGGCAGGATTGGCACGCAAAATATTTCCGAAATCGTCACAAATTAAAATCGCTTCATGGGCTTGTTCAAAAATGGCGCGAAACCGTTCTTCGCTTCGTTGCAAGTTCATTTCCATATTTCGTTTTTCGGTCACATTGCGCATAATTGCCATAAAAAATCCACTATGTATGTTTGCGGTTAATGTCAGCTCAAATAGCTTTTGCATGCCGTCTCCTAAAATAAACGGCAGTTCGCTCGATACCGTCCCGTTTCGTTTTAACGTCACTAACAGTTGGGCAAATAAATCGTGATATTCAATTGGGATAAATGCTTGAATTGATAATTTAAATAGCTCTTCTTTTGTAATGTTGACGCTTGCGCAAAAGGAAGGATTTGCATCAATAAAGCGACCTTGTCCATCAAAAATGACAATGCTATCGCCAGCACGATTAAACAAATCTTTAAATAACGTTTCATTAATCGTTCGTTCACGCTCAAGCGCTTTTTTTGAGGTAATATCGCGGATCATGTATAAATTAAATGATTGCTTTTTATGGCGGCGCATAAATAGCTGCACATGCTTCACTTCGCCATCTGCCAAGCGGATGACCATTTCATCATCGTATGTCCCAAATTTATGCAACATTTGTTTTTGAAACTGAAAAATATGTTTAGGTACAAGATACAAATAATCGTCAAATTTTTTTTGCAACAATTGTTCTTTTGATGTACGAAATAAACGGCACGCTGCCTCATTTACGTCAATGAACGTTCCATCGTCTTGTACTAAAACGATCGCATCCGTCACTTGTTGCAAAATGAACTCGTACTGACTTATTCGCTCATCGATCATTTCTTTCTCTTGTTTCGAAAGCTGAACGAATGTTGACTCTCCCATCATACCTTTTAAACTCAAACGCGTTCCCTCCTAACAAACTCCCTCTCCATAGTTATAATATATATTCACTACATATTTTGTTATTCCTTCTTAAAATTCCGAAAATTTTACTAATCTTATCGGAATAAAAAAGAGCAGCTCATTGGCTGCTCAACGATCGGTAATGACGATATATGTGGCTTTTACTGGTCCGTGCACACCGACAACTAAATTCATTTCAATATCTGCCGAGTTGCTTGGACCTGTAATAAAGTTTATGCATGACGGGACGCGTTTCTCGCGAATAATGCGTGCGGCTTGCGTCATACGTGGAACGATTGTACTTTTCGGAATAAGTGCCACGTACGTTGTTGGCAAAAAGCTTATCGTTCTCCCTTGATTTGGATTGTTTAATAATACAACTGTTCCTGATTCCGCTAACGTCATATCACTCCATGTGATGCCGATATTTGCTCGCTCTGCCGCTTCAATGTTGTCACGTCCACGTGTAGCGTCCCATATGTGCACATCTTCTCGCTTTAAAAAAGAAGATAATCCAAACTGTTCGTAGCGCTTATCGTTGGCGATGATGATCGGACCGCCGCCATGCACATGAATGACGTGTTCAATCGCATCATAAAGCTCGGCGCTGTTTGTTTCAACGAGCGTCGTATGAATGCGAGTGCATTGTTTTTTTAACTCAGCGAGTAACTCGTCTTGACTATACCCTTGAAATACCGTTTGTTGCGGTGCATGTTTCCACTGTGGACGTTCGACAAATGTCGGCATGTCACGTCCAAGACGAGAAGACAAACGTTGTAAAAAAGCTTCCATTATTCATCCCCCCTTTGTTTGAACCAATCGCGAAACCGTTCTTTTCCTGGCGCTGGAAATTCACGAATGTCCGTCCACGCTTTTAACGGTCCTGGACCTTTGGAAATGCGGTCGTTTACTGTAAACGGATTGACAGCTGACGGCGCAATTTTTGAACCGAGTTTGTACAACATGGACGAAGCCGCACCAAGCCCGAACGCTTTCATCGCCAATTTTTCCGAAATTGGCGCTTTTCCTTCCTGTTCAACAATCGTTTGGCGATGTTTTAACAACAGTTCATGAAGCGGAATTTTTACCGGACATGCTTCCGTACAAGCGGCACATAACGTTGATGCGTACGGCAATTCTTTATAATCGTCATAGCCGCCAAGAAGCGGCGACAACACCGCTCCGATCGGTCCTGAATAAATCGAACCGTACGAATGTCCACCGATATGACGGTATACCGGACAAACGTTGACGCAAGCGGCGCAACGAATACATTGCAACACCGGCTGAAATTCCGTTCCTAAAATATCGGAACGTCCGTTATCGACAATGACGAGGTGAAATTCTTCTGGTCCGTCCACTTCTCCTTCATCACGCGGACCTGTTAATACCGTAATGTAGCTCGTCAATTTTTGCCCGACCGCGCTTCGTGTCAGTAAGCTGACGAGCACTTCCATTTCTTCAAACGTCGGTACGATGCGCTCCATGCCCATGACCGTAATTTGCGTTTTCGGCAACGCAGTCACTAAATCGGCGTTTCCTTCGTTCGTAACTAACGTGATCGAACCGGATTCTGCAACCGCAAAGTTGCATCCTGTAATGCCGACGTCTGCCGTCATATATTCGTTGCGAAGCATATGGCGCGCATGAAGCGCCAGCTCTTCTGGCTTTTCTGTTTTTGTATACGCCAGCTTTTCTTGAAATACGTCACGAATTTGTTCTTTATTTTTATGAAGCGCAGGCGCGACGATGTGCGACGGTGGATCGTGGTCATCAACTTGCAAAATGTATTCGCCAAGATCCGTTTCAATGACTTCACAGCCAAGCTTCTCTAGTGCAGCGTTCATATGAATTTCTTCCGTCACCATCGATTTTGATTTCACAATTTTTTTCGCTTGTTTGCTTTCAACGACGCGACAAATGTAGTCGTTCGCTTCTTCCGCCGTTTGCGCAAAAAAGACGTGCCCGCCGCGTTTTTTTACGTTTTCGCTCAGTTGCATTAAATAATAGTCTAAGTTTTCGAGCGTATGTTGACGAATTTCTTCTCCGAGCGCGCGCCATTGTTCCCAATTGCCAAGCTCCGCTGCTGCTTCCAACCGACGCGTGCGCAGCCGCTCTTGCGCTCCAGCCACCGCGCCGCGCATAAATGTATTATGAATCCCTTTTTCCACTCGCTCGTGAAATTCTCCCATGTTAATTTTCATCGCCATATGAATCCCCCCTATCTACTATTGAGCACTTCGGCAATGTGCATGACGCGAATCGGCTTGCCTTTTCGCTCGATGCGACCGCCGATGTTCATTAAACAGCCGCAATCGGCCCCGATTAAATAATCCGCTTCCACTTGTTCGATACATTGAATTTTTTCATCGACCATCTGTTCTGAAATTGGTCCCATTTTTACCGAAAACGTACCGCCAAATCCACAACAATTGTGCGCGTTCGGCAAAGGAACGACTTCAAGTCCTTTCACGTGTTGCAATAACGTAAGCGGGGCGTCTTTGACGCCAAGTAAACGCGTCATATGACATGACGTATGATACGTCGCTTTTCCTTCTAAGCGCGCCCCAACGTCTTCTACCTTTAACACATCGACGATAAATTGCGTCAGTTCATACGTTTTATTAGCAACGCGTTGCGCTCGTTCTTCCCATTCGCCATCCCCTTTAAAAATGTGCGGATATTCTTTAAACATCGTTGCACACGAACCAGACGGGGTGACGATATATTCCGCATGTTCGAACGTGCGAATCATATGTTTCATCGCTTCTTTCGCTTCTTTTACATAGCCGCTATTGTAGGCAGGTTGTCCACAGCACGTTTGCGCTTCTGGAAAATGAATCGTACAGCCGAGCCGTTCTAACAACTCTACTGTCGCTTTTCCAACATTGACGTGAAATAAATCAACTAAACATGTAACGAATAATGTGACGTTCATTCCCGATCCCCTCTCCAAGAAAACGTTTTCTTTTTTTCACTTTACATCTCATTGCCAAATTAGTCAACTGGTCATCTGATGAGTACGGATGGAGGGATCTCCTCCGTTATGAAGATATGTAGTCAGCAAGCACTTTTTCGACATGCCCTAAATGATCTTTCATTCGCTCTTGGGCAAGTTCCGCGTTTTGGTCGCGAATCGCTTCAAAAATAGCGATATGATCTTCAAGCAACTGCTCGGTCGTCGCTTGTTTGGCGAACAACCAAATGCGGCGCGTTTCTCGCATCGTCTCCATCATCATGCCGGATACGTTGTTCATTAAGCTGACTAACAACGGATTTTTCGTTGCTGCGGCAATTGCCATATGAAATAAAAAGTCCGCTTTTTCGCCAAGCTCTTCGTCGCCAATCGCTTCACGCATTTGCGTAAGGGCGCTTTGCATCGCGCGCAAATCTTCGTCTGTTCTTCGTTTCGCTGCAACGCCTGCGGCACCGACTTCAAGCAGCTTGCGCACTTCGAGTAAATGAGCAACGTCTTCTTTATTCATAAGCACAGCCGCAGAAATCGGAAACGATAACATCGCTGGATCAAACTCGCGCACGTATGTGCCTTCCCCTTGTTTCATTTCAATGAGCCCCATCGCCCGAAGCGCCGTCAGCGCTTCACGAATGGCTGCCCGTCCAACTTGGAAATTTTCGGCTAGCTGTTGAACGGAATCGAGTTTATCCCCAGGTTTTAACTCCCCGGTTTGAATCATATGTAAAATGGCTTCCGCTACTTCTTCATATATTTTTTTCGGCTTAATTTGTTTGTACACGTTGTCCACCCCATCATCTCTTGTTTAGTCCCCCATACAAATAGAATATCATATCATATTTTTCTACAAAATAAATGTGAAAAATTTTTAAATATTTATATTGAAAAATGATGGCGCTTACATTATGATATACTCATCAGATGATTGTATGACCTTATGATAAGGAGATAAGGAATTACATCATCATATTGAACAAAGGGGGATGCATATGAGTATCGGTATGTTATCATTTATCGCACTATTGCCAATTTTAACAGTTTTCTTATTCCTTGTTGTATTAAAATGGCCAGCGAGCCGTGCAATGCCAGTCGCGCTCGTTGTAACGGCGGCGATTGCTTTATTCGTGTGGGGGACGAAAATGAATGTCGTCGCCGCCGCAAGCGTGAATGGCATTAAAACCGCGATTGAAATTATGTTTATCGTATTTGGAGCGGTGTTGCTTTTAAATACGGTGAAAGAAAGCGGCGCGATCGAAACGATTCGCCAAGGGTTTATTCACATTTCACCTGACCGCCGCATTCAAGCGATCATTATCGCCTGGTTGTTCGGTTCATTTATTGAAGGTGCGGCAGGATTCGGTACGCCAGCAGCGATCGCTGCCCCTCTTCTTGTGGCGATCGGCTTTCCTGCGATGGCTGCCGTATTAGTGGCGCTAATTATTCAAAGTACACCTGTTTCGTTTGGAGCGATTGGAACACCTATTCTCGTTGGAGTGAACACAGGGCTTGCGAATCAAGAAGCGGTCATGAAAGCCATTGGAGATATGGAATTTACCGATTACTTATTACAAATTGCCGCCAACGTCGGCATCATTCACGCCTTAGTCGGAACGTTTATTCCGCTTATTATGGTCGGTATGCTCACGCGCTTTTTCGGCAAAAATCGTTCGTTCCGTGAAGGATTGCGCGTATGGAAGTTTGCGATGCTTGCCGGCTTTGCGTTCACTGTTCCGTATGCGATCATCGCGAACGTGCTTGGACCAGAGTTCCCTTCGTTGCTCGGTTCACTCATTGGTCTTATGATCGTCGTCCCAGCCGCAAAAGCAGGGCTATTTATGCCGAAAGATACGTTTGATTTTGAGCAGCGTAGTGCATGGGAACAAGAGTGGATCGGTCGTTTAAACAACGAACAAACGAACATCGGGCAAGGGAAAAAGCGCATTTCGCTTTTGAACGCTTGGTTCCCGTACGTCTTAGTTGCGATTTTGCTTGTCATTACGCGCACCGTCGCTGAAGTGAAAGCGTTTTTAACAGGAGAAAGCGTCACGATTTTAATCGACAACTTATTTAACTCTGGCATTGCGATTAAATCGACACCACTTTATTTACCGGGTACGATTTTCGTCATCGTTTCGCTTGTCACATACGTATTGCATCGCATGGACGCTTCAAGCTACAAAAAAGCGTTTAGCGATTCGTTTAAAACAGCATTAAGCGCAGGGTCCGCACTCATTTTCGCCGTGCCGATGATCAACATTTTTATTAACTCAAAAACAGAAGAGCTTGCGAGCATGCCGCTCGTTTTAGCCGAAGGCGTGTCACATATTGCTGGTTCGGCATGGCCAGTCGTTGCGCCGCTTATCGGTGCGCTCGGAGCGTTTATCGCAGGCAGCAACACATTCAGCAATATGATGTTCTCGCTTTTCCAATTCGGTACAGCAGAAAGCATCGGCTTATCGGCTTCAGGTGCTGCCGTTGTCGTCGCACTACAAGCTGTTGGCGGCGCAGCTGGAAATATGATTTGTGTTCATAACGTCGTCGCCGCTTCCGCAACAGTTGGGCTCGTCGGTCAAGAAGGAAGCTTAATTCGCAAAGCGCTCATTCCGATGACGTATTACATTTTAGCTGCCGGTATGCTCGGCATGGGCTTCATCGTCGGTGGCTTCAACATATGGTTTATCCTTTATGCCGTTGTCGTTATCGCATTCATTTTGTTTATGGCATCAAACCGCGGCAAAACGAAACGAGCAGAAAACCAAATATCTGCATAATACAAAAGGGTGTCCTCACAAAAAGGGCACCCTTTTTCCTTCCTTTCGGATATGATATAATTACTCGTTGCAACCTACACATAAAGGAGTCGTTTGCAGTGCATATTATTTGTACAACGTTAAATGCAAAATATATTCATACAAACTTAGCGATTCGATATTTAAAAGCATACGCCCAGCCAGAGTTTCATGTGGAGCTTGTTGAATATACGATTAAAGACCCGGTGTTAAATGTCGTCACCGATTTATACCGCCGCAAACCTGATGTCGTCGGGTTTAGCTGTTACATTTGGAACATCGAACAGACGATTGAAGTCGTACAATTACTAAAAAAAGTGCATCCAAGCGTCACGATCGTCGCCGGTGGGCCAGAAGTGTCATACGACGTCGCTTATTGGCTTGAGCGCGTGCCGGAATTTGATTATATCGTCATCGGCGAAGGAGAAGAAACGTTTAAACAACTGCTTACTGCACTAAAGCAAGGCGAAGACGTGGCAAACATCGCAGGGCTTGCGTTTCACCGAGACGGGAAAGCAATCATCAACCCGCAACGAAACAAAATCAACTTAGCGAACATGCCGTCGCCGTTTCGCTTTCCAGAAGATGTACCGCATTTGTCGAAGCGCGTGACGTATGTCGAGACGAGCCGCGGCTGTCCATTTAGCTGCCAATTTTGTTTATCGTCGATTGAAGTTGGCGTTCGATATTTTGACCGTGAAAAAATAAAGGAAGATTTACGTTATTTAATGAAACACGGCGCAAAAGTCATTAAATTTGTCGACCGCACATTTAATATTAGCCGCAGCTACGCGATGGACATGTTTCAATTTTTAATTGACGAGCACGTTCCCGGCGTCGTCTTTCAATTTGAAATTACGGCTGACATTATGCGCCCAGAAGTGATTGAGTTTTTAAATAAAGAAGCGCCCCCAGGGCTGTTTCGGTTTGAAATTGGCGTCCAGTCGACAAACGATGAAGTGAACAAGCTCGTCATGCGCAAACAAAATTTCGAAAAGCTCACCCGCACCGTTACGATGGTGAAGCAAGGCGGGAAAATTGCGCAACATCTCGATTTAATTGCCGGACTTCCGGAAGAAGATTATACATCGTTTCGCAAAACGTTTAACGACGTGTTTGCCCTTCGCCCAGAAGAGTTGCAGCTCGGCTTTTTAAAAATGTTGCGCGGCACAGGCTTGCGCCATAAGGCGAACGAGTACGGGTACGTGTTTATGGATCGCGCACCGTATGAAATTTTGCGCAACAATGTACTTCCGTTTGATGACATCATTCGCTTAAAACAAGTCGAAGATGTGCTCGAAAAATATTGGAACGATCATCGTATGGATGAGACGATCGAATACATCGTCACCCATCTGTTTGACACACCGTTTGACTTTTTCCAATCGTTCGGCACGTATTGGGACGAACAAGGTTGGGCGCGCATCGGTCACCAGCTTGAAGATTTATTCCGCCGCCTGTATTCGTTTTTACAAACGATCAACACAGACAACTTACCGATCGTTGAGGCGTTGATGAAATACGACTATTTGCGCAATCAAAAACAAAAACCGCGCAAACCGTGGTGGTACGAAAAAACGGACAAACATGTACGCGCGCACGTATATGAACAATTGTCAAAACAACCGCATCTTCTCTCATTAACCGAAAAAGAGCTATTTAAACATACCGTCGTTGAAATGATCCCGTTCGACTTGCCGCATTATTTACAAACAAAACACGTCCGCCAATGCGACATGGCAATGATCGTGTACTTCAATCAAACGACGATGAAAACGGAGGCATATTTTTTGGAAGTGGAACAACAAGTCACATCATAATTGACTGGGTTCTCATCCGAGTTTTATAATTTCAAGTGTAAAGGAGCTGTAGACATGAAAAAGGACATCACTCGGAGATGTTCCTTGCTAGAGAAGATAACCATCGAATGTTCGAAATTCGATGGCTTAGAGATGATGAAAAAGCGCTAGCATGAGGAGCTAGCGCTTTTAGTCATATTAGGGGAGAAATATGTGAAAAGGATTATGGTTTTTATTGATGGAAATAATTTTGAAAATGCTGTCACAAATCTATTTAATGGAAATTATCAAAGAATTGACTACGGAAAATTAGCAAACTATATTGCCGTGATAAGAAATGGCCATCTACAAAGGTTATATTACTATACAGCTATGAGTAGCCACGATAAATCAAAGGCAGCCGCAACAAAAAAGTTTATTGATACGTTAAACAAGCACGTCCCTTACTGTATTGCAAAATCTGGTTACCTTAAATATGTTGGTCAAGATGCAAACGGAAAAGACATTTATATTGAAAAAGGTACAGATGTGAACATAGCCGTTGATTTAGTGTCTTTAGCTTACTATCATGCCTATGATGAAGCAATCTTGTTAAGCGCGGATACTGATTATGAACCTGCCATTCGTATCGTACAGCAACTAGGCAAAAATGTCGTAGTTGGTCTCGTTGACCAACAAAAAGCGGGATATTTGAAAGATTTATGTGATGACCACTTTTTTCTAAAGAAAGAAGACTTTGAACAAGTGCAACGATAAGCGGGCTGCTTTCGTATATACGTAAGCAGCCCTTTCTCTATGACGACATAGTCCGAACCTATGTCGTCTATATCCTATAATATACCGTTATTTCGTCAATGTACACATATCATTTATTTCTTCTTCTTCGCCTCTTCGATTAGCTCCATCACTTTATGCGCATTGACATCGCCTTGTTCTTGCCCGAATTCTTCTTTTAGTATGTCGCTTGGAATCGGAACCGTTTTGCCTGCTTGTTTCTTTTTCATTTCCCTTGCCGTCCTTTTTTCGAATTGCGATTGGCGCCTCGGCTCATATCTTCTCCGCCAGCATATTGCGCTTCAAATTCGTCTTTTGGCATGCTTTCTGTCGGTGTTTGGTTGTTCGTTTTTGCAGCATCATGTGTCACTTTTCGCTTCATGATCGTTCACCTCGTCCATCTGTTTGTTCTTTTTTGTATGCGA
Organism: Anoxybacillus sp. TBDG-1; assembly: GCF_054815885.1. NCBI lineage: Bacteria > Bacillati > Bacillota > Bacilli > Caryophanales > Anoxybacillaceae > Anoxybacillus > Anoxybacillus sp. TBDG-1. Next base: position 8,066 of record NZ_JBTZSY010000017.1, on the reverse strand, counting down.
TAAGTATGATGGGTTCGCCTGTTTGTTGGCGAAGTTGTCGTTCAAATTGTTGCACTTGGGCGATGTCGCGTTCATGCAACTGCGCAATTGGAAAACGCATGTGAATCCCCCCTCATAAGTAATGTCACGCAAAGCGACATATTTTATACGCCATTTAGCCACATTAATAGCGAGGTGATGATAATGAAAAAAGAAATCGAATCGCCCATTTTCGATGAAACGCAGCCGCATCAAATCCATGCCCCGTCGTTTAAAGGAACAGGCATCGAGATGAAGCCGCCGTTTGTCAATCAACACGGGGTCATTATCGGCGACAGCAAATACAATTCGCCAAACTCCCCGCTCAATCAATGGAGCGATGAAACGGATCCGAGCATCATGTCAGGTGATGAATGGGTGCACCCGACAAACGACATCGGCTGGAATACGGCGGAAAACCGCGAACTACTCGAAGAAAAACGAGGCGGAAACGCGCCATTTATGCACCCAGATAAAGATGTCGGATACGGTGCGGATTAAAATAACCTCGTGCATGTTTGCACGAGGTTATTTTCCCCCTGTGAATGAAATGCCTTTAATAAAGTAACGGTTGAAAAATGCATAAATCACTAACACAGGCAGCGTAAATACCATTGATGCCGCCATAATGTAGTTCCAATAGCTAATGTATTGTCCTTTAAAGCTATTTAACCCGAGCGGCAACGTAAATAGTTGCGGATCGGATAAAATGATAAGCGGACGCATAAAGTCGTTCCACGAACCCATAAAGACGAAAATGGCTTGCGCCGCGAGCGCTGGGCGAGCGAGCGGCAACACGATGCGGAAAAATGTGCCGATGCGGCTTAATCCGTCTAACGCTGCCGCTTCTTCTAGCTCCTTCGGGAAGTTAATGAAAAACTGACGCATCATAAAAATAAATGTCGCGTTAATCATCGCTGGGACAATCATTCCTTGATACGAGTTCAGCCAACCGAGCTGTTTTAAAATTAAATAGTTCGGAATCATCGTCACTTGGGCTGGAATCATTAATACCGCCAAAATAATCATAAAAATCGTTTGTTTTCCTCGGAAATGAAGACGAGCAAGCGCATAACCAGCCATCGAGTTAAAAATTAAATTCAAAATCGTCACCGTCACCGCAATAATGACGCTATTCATAAACCAACGCGGGAAAAGCTCTTGTTCGATAAAAATTTGTTTATAGTTATCAAGCGTAAAGTCTTTCGGAATAAAACTGATCGAACCGCTCACAATTTCTTCAAGCGTTTTAAACGATGACGAAAGTGCCCATAAAAACGGAATCATCGTCACGATCGCATATAAGACGAGAATTGTATATAACAACGCTTTGCCTATTCTCATTTTCCTGCCCCCTTTAGTAAAGCGACTCTTCTTTTGAAAATTTTCGCTGTAGCCACGTCGCAAGTAAAATGACAATCGCTAACGCAAACGCCAGCGCAGCCGCATAGCCCATCGTTCCGAGCGATTTAAACGCATATTGATAAATTAAAAGAACAACCGTTAACGTTGCATTGTTTGGACCGCCTGAACCGCCAGAGAAAATGTATGACTGGTCAAACAATTGGAACGTACCGATTAACCCCATAATGACGACAAACGATGTGACAGGTCTTAAATACGGAACAGTGACGTACCAAAACTTATGCCAAGCGTTCGCCCCGTCTAGCTCCGCTGCTTCATATAACGAATCGGGAATGTCTTGCAATGCCGCTAAATAAATGACCATAAAAAACGGTGCCGTTGACCAAATGTTCATGATCATAATCGCGTTTAAGGCAACAGACGGATCGCCAAGCCAGTTGTATGTCGGCAAGCCGAAAAATTGAAGCACATGGTTGACAAGCCCGTTTTGGTTGTACATCCACATAAAAATAAGCGTCAATACAGCTGATGACGTTAACGTCGGCAAAAAGTAAACGATGCGGAAAAACTTTTCCCCCTTTAACCCCGCATTAAGCGTTGCCGCTAAAACGAGCGCCAACATCGTTTGTGTCGGTACGACAATCGCCACGTATTTGACCGTATTCCAAAGCGCAATTTTTGCCCGTGTATCGTCTAAAATGCGTGTAAAGTTATCGAATCCGACAAATTGAAAACTTGCTGTTCCTAATAGCTGTACTTTATGAAACGATAAATAAACCGCAAATAAAATCGGACCGATGACAAATAAAAGAAGGACAAATAACGTTGGCGACAATAACGTATATGCTGTGCCTGCTTCTTTCCATCGCTTACGACTAAACATATTTTCATCTCCTTTATGTCATGCTATTCGCCTCTTTCAAGTGAAGATTGTGCAACACTTCACTTGAAAGAAGGGAACAGCGAGGGGAACATCCCCCTCGGCCGTTACTTCGCTTCAATTTCTTTATTCGCAATGTCTTGCGCTTTTTTGAGCGCTTCCGCAAGTGGTTGTTCACCTAAAAAGGCGCTCACAAATTGGTTGTTAAAGTTGTTCATAATAATTGGCAAGTTCGTGCCGTTTTGCCATACGGTTGCATACGGTGCCCCTGCAACAAGCGCTGCGCGCAACTCGTCTTTATCGTATCCTAATTCTGAAGCAACCGATTTCCGTGTTGGCAACGCAAATCCTTTACTTGTCCAAATTTTCATTCCTTCTTTTCCTGTTAAAAATGAAATGAGTTTCCATGCCGCTTCTTTCTTTTGCGAATCTTTGTTCATCACGTACGCTACTGTATAAGCCATCGTTCCTTTTTTGCCGTCAATCGTTGGTACTTCTGCGGTGCCGAACTCCGTATTTGGGAACGTTTCTTGGAGGAATGGAATCGCCCAGTTTCCTTCAATGACCATCGCTGCTTTTTGTTGACCGAACATTTCGCCGCCCCAGCCGGCGCCAACTTCATTTGGTTGCGCTGCTGATTTATCTTTTAAGCGCATATCGACAATCGGTTGCAACGCTTCAACAACTTTCGGATCAGCAAAGCTTGCTTTATTGTCTGTCACGACTTTACCGCCTTTTGATTCCGCAATGTAGTATAGGCGCGCTAATTCCGGTGCCACCCCGAAACCGTACACTTCTGTTCCTTTTGTTAATGTTTTCGCCGCTTCGCGCAGTTCATCCCACGTTTTCGGTACGTCTAGCCCTGCTTCTGCAAACATCTTTTTGTTGTAGAAAAGCGCTAACGTCGAATAGTCTTTCGGGAAGCCGTACATTTTACCGTCCGGACCTTTAAACGCATCAAGAAGCGGCTTTTCAAAATCATCGATGTCAAAATCGTCTGTTACATAGTCATCTAATGGCTCTAACACGCCTGTTTCAATCATCGCTGGTGCTTCAAACGCATCTAAATAAAATACGTCTGGACCTTCCCCGCCAATTAAGCGTGTTTTAATAACGTCCATATATTGATCGGAAATGACTTCATGTTTTACTTTAATGTTCGGATATTTTTTCTCAAATTCATCTAACGTTTGTTTCAACAATTTTTGCTCCATTGGATTGCCGCCCCAACCGGCAAGCGTCACTTCGACCGTTTCCTCTTTCGTTTCACCTTTGTTTTCGTTTTTCGCTGTTTTCTCTTCACCACCACATCCTGCTAAAACGCTTCCAAAAAGCATCGTCGACATACCAACAGTTAACCATGTTTTCTTGTTCATCATATAAAGACCCCTTTCTTATTCATATTTTATATGTGGAAGGGAGACGAGCTCCCTTATTCCCGATCAAAGGCACGTACAATCGCATCGTATGTTAAATCGGCTGTCGTTGGGACAATATAGTCCGCTTCTTTTAACGCCTCTTTTTCGCCAACGCCAACGGCAAACATGTTTGCCGCTTGAATGGCAGCCACACCTGCTTGGGCATCTTCTACGCCAATGCACGTAGACGGATGCACGCCTAACTGCTCGGCGGCAGTAAGAAAAATTTCCGGATGCGGCTTGCTGTTTTTTACTTTTGCGGCATCGACGATCGTATCGAAATACGCGCCAATTTGTAGCCGCTCGATAACCGTAAAGGCGTTTTTACTTGCGGAGGCTAAGCCGATTTTTACGTTTTGACGTTTCAACTCGCGCAATAAATCGAGGATACCAGGAAGCAAATCGTCTGGCGTCATGCGCGCAATGAGCTGTTTATAATGCTCATTTTTTTTATGCGCAAGCGCCTCTTTTTCCGCCATCGTATAGCGATCCGCTTGGCCGCCGAGCGCTAAAATGCGCTCAAGCGACTCCATGCGGCTTACTCCTTTTAACTGCTCGTTAAACGCGCGATCGAACGTGATGCCTAATTCCTCTGCAAGCTGTTTCCATGCGATAAAATGATACTCTGCGGTATCGGTAATGACACCGTCTAAATCGAAAATAACTGCGTTCAATTGTTTGTTCATCATGTCAAACCCTTTCATGCAAGTGGAATGGTGATTTCATCTTTGACTTCATATGCTGTGCCGAACACGTCAAACGTCACGGCATCGTGAACGTTCGTCACTTTTTTCACAACAAGTTGTTCATGCGTCACCGTTACTTCTAACCGATCACCACGCCAATAGATCGGGAACGATAGTTTTTTCCATTGTTTTGGAAGTTTCGGATGAATGCGCAATTTCCCATCAAGCATGCGCACGCCGCCAAATCCGCATACAACTGATTGCCAAACACCACCGATGGACGCGGTATGCATGCCGTGATCCGATGATTTCATATTCGGACCTAAGTCGATGCGTGCTGCTTGTTCAAACAATGCATACGCTAACTCACGATCGTCCATATCGCTCGCTAAAATGCAATGCGTCGATAAGCTGAGCGAAGAATCATGCAACGTTTTTGGCTCATAGTAGCTCCAATTCGCTCGTTTCACTTCTTGTGAAAACTTATTTTCTAATAAGTAAAACAACACCATAATGTCCGCCTGTTTCGATACTTGAATGTTGTTCACTTGTTCGAGGTTGTAATCTTCAAAAATCGTGCCGACGCGCGTTTGCTTTTTATATTTCGTTAAATCGATGATTTGTTTCGTTAAATACGTGTCATCTTGTGGGATGACGAGATCTTCTTCGCGCGGCTGCGGCAAGTAAATAAGATCGACTTTTTCTTTCCATTTTTTATATGATTCATGCACGCCAATTTTTTCGTGCAACGCGTCAAGGAGCGCAGGGTTCGTTTCTTTTAATTTTTCATAATAGCGAATCGCTGTTTCAATGTTCCAATGCGCCATATAGTTCGTAAAGGCGTTATTGTTGACGTGCTCTTTATATTCATCTGGACCGATGACATCGTTAATGTGATATTGTTTCTTTTCTTCGTTCCATTCTAATCGGCTCGCCCAAAACGTCGCGGTATCAAACAACATTTCATAGCCGCAACGTTTCATAAAATCCTCATCGCCTGTCACTTTGTAATATTGCCATACCGCAAACGCGATATCGCTCGTAATATGTTGCTCGATAAAGCCCGACCAAATTTTCGTCGCTTTTCCTGTTACAATATCAACCGCGCCCCATACCGGCGTCACTTCATCGCCTGTAAACGCTGACTCCCACGGATACATCGCTCCTTCATAGCCGTTCGCTTTCGCTTTTCGGCGCGCCCCTTCAATCGTGTTGTATCGATATTCAAGCAAGCTGCGGGCAATATGCGGGAACGTGTATGTGAAAAACGGCAAAATGAAAATTTCCGTATCCCAAAACGAATGACCTTTATATCCTTCACCTGTTAATCCTTTCGCCGCAACACCAAAGCGCGCGTCATGCGCTGGCGTCATAATGATTAAATGATAGTGAGCAAAACGAATCGCCAATTGATCAAATTCGTTTTCACTTTCAATCGTAATGTTCATTTGCTCCCAACGTTTTTTCCATTCCGAAACGTTTTCGGCAAAGAGCGCATCGTACCCTTTTTTCGCTTCTTCTTTTAAGTCGCTTAACGCCTCTTGCCGCATGACATCAAGGCTGTATGCATCGTGGTCGTACGCTTTATCGCGGCTTGTGTACACGTTAGCGAGCTTTTCAAATGTGAGCGTCTCTCCTTGTTTCACATCGAACGCGACTTGAATAAACACTTTGCGGCGATCGATCGCCATGCGCGGATCTTTTTCAATTTCTTTTCCGTCAATCATATAACGATGCGTCGCATTCACAACAAAATCAATTTTCGATTCCGTCGTCGTTTGAATCAACTGCAAATATGTTTTATCAAAAATGCGCTTTTCGCCTTCGTGGAAATGTTGCGCCCCGCTATTTGTCATTTGTCCGTTAATGCCTGATGTGATGTGAATGTTCGCCGCGCAATTCAACGGTTTCATCTCAACTTTCATGCCGATAAGATGCAAGTTTTTTAGCGATACAAATCGGCGAAACATGAATTCAAACTGCTCGCCGCGCGCATTTTCCCAAATGACGTGGCGCACTAATTCCGCATCTTTTATGTTTAAATCGCGGCGATAATGAATGATTTTTCCTTTTTCTAGCGAAAACTTTTCGCCGTTTAACCAAATGTCCAACTCAACGACATCTGGTGCATTCGGCAGTTCCGTCACTTCATATTCATCAAATTGGTTAAACGTTCCCGCGACAAACAAATTGCGTACTTGTCCGACGTACGACTCTTCCGTTGCCGAACGAAGCCCCATATACCCGTTGCCGAGCGCCATAATTGCTTCACACTTTCCGAGTGCATATGGGTTAAATTGCACTTCCGACACGATCCAGTTTTTATACTCGCCTGTTCCTAAGTTGTATTGCAGCATCGTAAACTCCCTTTCCTCGTGTGAATGTAGTTTTTCCAAAACGTTTCGGATTTTGTGTATAAGAAAAGCGCAAAGCGCCCGTCCATCGACCAAGGGCGATGGCACTTCACCTTTTCTTCATTTTCGCCGTTGACTCGCGCACGACAAGCTGCGTCCGCAACGTCACAACCTTCGCTTCATTTCCTTCGAGCATATCAATGAGCATGCTTGCTGCTTCATAGCCCATTTGAAATTTATTTTGCGCAATCGTTGTTAGCGCTGGGGAAACGTATGACGCAAGCAAAATGTCATCATATCCGACGACCGACACATCTTCAGGTACGCGCAAACCGAGCTGTTTGAGCGCTTTCATGACACCGAGCGCCATTAAATCGCTCGCGCAAAAGACCGCGGTAATGTTTTCATATTTCGTAAACAGCTCATACGCTCGCGCTTCTGCCATTTCTTCAGAAAAATCGCCATTAATAATCCATTCTTTTTGAATCGGCACGTTCGCTTCTTCCATCGCCTCACAAAACCCTTGCAGGCGCTGTTTGCTTACAAACGCGTAATCGTGCCCGTTCATCATCGCAATGTTGCGATGTCCTAGTTCAAGCAAATGTTGCACCGCTTTTTTCGCCCCGTACACGTTATCGGTCGTCACATATCCGACGCGATCCGACTGAATCGGAATGTCGATTAATACGCACGGAATGTCGCTTTCAACGACTTCCGTTAAATACGGATCGTCTGTTTTAATACCTTGTAAAATAACGCCGTCGACGCGCCGTTCGCGACATAATTGCGAATACGTTTTTTCCCGTTGTTTTGTCGAATTTGTATTAAACAAAATGACGTCATAGTCCGTCTTCGCAATATAATCGTTGACGCCTGTCATCACTTCAAACGTGAAGTTATCTTTTAACGCCGAACGCGTCATGCCTGAAACGAGCAGCCCAATCGTTTTCGATTTGTTCATGACAAGGCTTCGCGCAAGCGTATTTGGACTGTAATTGAGTTGCTTGGCGATGTCCATAATTTTTTTCCGCGTCTTTTCGCTGACGTCCGAATAACCGTTTAACGCGCGAGAAACGGTCGTTACCGACACGCCAGCTGCTTTCGCAATATCTTTAATCGTTGTCACTTTCATTTCCTCCAAAACGTTTCGGATTCCTTGTTGATTTGAATTGTAAACGAACTTGAAACCGATTGCAACAAAAAATTTGTGACAAAATTCGTGGCATTTTGTCCAAAAATGTTCTCCCTTCTTCTCTAACAGTCGTGCTATAATGAGAAAAAAGCAAAGGAGGTTAGTAACTGTTAAAATATTTTTGTGAAAATCCATAAAACTCTATATACAATT